>NZ_JYMU01000069.1:0-5695 GCF_000938235.1 Bradyrhizobium sp. LTSPM299 | reverse complement strand
GCTTCATCGACCAGTCCTTTTGCCACGCTGCGCTCCAAACCCAGGATCGTCACGTTGAGCCGAGCGCTGAGTGAGTAGCCGCCATCACCGAGGTTCAGGTCTACCTCTGCATCGATGCTAACTTTGGCTGGCAGCGTGATTTTCCATTTGCGGGCCGCAAGCGCGATCGCATTCGCGAAAGAAGCTGACCAGCCAGCTGCCAGCAGCTGCTCCGGGTTGGTACCGATCCGCGCCGAGCCGGGCATCGAAAGCCTGATGTCGAGCAGGCCGTCGGAGCTGCGCGAAGCGCCCTGTTCGCGGTCTCCCGTGGTTCTGGTCTTGGCGGTGTGGAGCACCTTTACGATTTGGTCCATGTTACATTCTTTTTTGATAGTGGCCTGTAGAACGGTCTTGAGGCTCGCGGGCACGGTGCGCGCGAGCCTTCGGTCGTTGCTGGTCTGGCGCGGCTGATAGATCTGGTCGGCGCGCACAATGCGCTCGCCGTAGTCTTCAAGCCGATTTGCGGAGGGATCTGAAGCCTGCACGAAGCTCTTCGGTAAAAAGCCTTGGCTGCTCCCAGGCAGCAAAATGACCGCCCTTTTCCACCTTGTTGTAATGGATGAGATTGGGATAGGCCCGCTCTGCCCACGTCCGGGGCGTCTGGTACAGTTCGTCCGGGAAGACGCTCACGGCAGTTGGGACTTTGACGCCCTTCGGACTGAAGAAGGGCAGCTTGTTCTCCCAGTAGAGCCGAGCTGACGAAACACCTGTGTTGGTGAGCCAGAACAGCGTGACATTGTCGAGGACATCGTCCGGTGTCAGACCCTCGGTTTGTCCGTCAAACGAACGCGCGATGAGTTCCAGACTGCGCGCGTCGTGGTCGATCAGGAAGGTCGCGAGGCCGATCGGCGAGTCCGCAAACCCCGCCAGTGTTTGCGGGCGCGACGCCATCCAGAAGGCGTAATAGACATGCTTGTAGACGAAAACGAGCTGGTCGTAGGAGCTTGTCTCTTCGGCAGAGAGACCAGACGGCACCGGCGCACCAGAAAACGATGCCTGGTCGATCTCCGCAGGAATCGCGCCGGGCATGTTGGTGTGGATGCCGACCAATTCCGGCGGCGCCTGCACGCCCAGCATATCGGTAACTATCGCACCCCAATCGCCGCCCTGTGCGGCAAAGTGCTTGTAGCCGAGACGCCTCATCAGAGTGGTCCAAGCCTGCGCGATCCGTTCGGGCCCCCAGCCGGTCGAAGTCGGCTTGCCGGAAAACCCGTAGCCGGGCATCGACGGAATCACCAGGTGGAAGGCGTCCGAAGCGCTGCCACCATGAGCGGTAGGGTCGGTGAGCGGCCCGATGATCTTCAGTTGCTCCACCACCGAACCGGGCCAGCCATGCGTCACGATCAGCGGCAGTGCATTTTCATGCTTGGAGCGGACATGGATGAAGTGGATGTCCAGACCGTCGATTTCGGTGATGAAGTTCGGCACGGCGTTGAGCCGCGCCTCGACCTTGCGCCAGTCGTAGTCGACTTGCCAGTAGCGCAGAAGTTGGCGGATGGTCTTGAGCGGTACGCCCTGGGAGAAGTCGGTAACCGTCTCGTTCTCTGGCAGGCGTGTTTCCGCCAGGCGCCGGCGCAGATCGACGAGGGCTGCCTCTGGAAAGTGGATGTGGAAAGGACGGATGGCATTTTTGTCGAAGGCCCCGACGGTGTCGATGGCCCGCGAACTGGCTGTGTCGGCCATCGCGGCGGCTCTGAACGGAAGGCCGAGATCACCGGCGACGGGGCTATTTGTTTCTGTCGTCAACATGTGGATTCTCCTCGATTTGCTAATGGGTTGGAAGGGCCGCAGTTCGCTTGAACGCCTGCGAAGAGCCGGTCATCCGTCATCCTCGCTGCCAGGAAAGATTGCGCCAAAGTCCGCGCATTAGCCCGCTATGGGTTGTTAGGGGTTGTTAGTGCTCGCGACCGGGCTGCGCCCCTGGTCTCTGGCCGCCTACCGGACCTTGGCGCTATGCCTGGGGCGGGCTCTTCGCCTAGAATGCCGGTGGAGCTGGGACCGGACCGGATGGCTTCGAGAGGCGACGCCATGATCGCAGCGGCCGCGCGGACCAAGGAAGTCATATCCTTTGGTCCTTTCAGTCTCATCGTCAGCGAGAGGCTTCTGACCAACGACGGTACACCGATCGAGTTGAGTGCGCGGGCACTCGATATCCTCGTCGTTTTGCTGTCCCATCCCAACGAAATTGTCGGCAAGAAGGAATTGTTGGCACAGGTTTGGCCCGACGTCATCGTCGAGGAAGGAAGCCTGCGGTTTCATATGACTTACCTCCGTAAGGCGCTAGGTGACGGAAAGGCTGGCGCCCGATACATCGCAACTCTCCCCGGCAGGGGTTATTGCTTCGTCGCGCCAGTCTCGCGGTCGGCCGGTCAGCGCGGTGACACGCCCATCGTCGCAAGCATTTTTCCGCACGCCAATCTTCCCAGCCGCCAAAGCCGGGTGGTTGGCCGGGACGACGATATTCTGAAGCTGTCGGCTCAGCTGAACGCCTCGCGCTTTGTCACCATCGTCGGCGCCGGCGGCGTCGGCAAAACCACCGTTGCGATAGCGGTCGGTCATCACCTGGTCGATGCTTTCTCGGGTGCTTTGCTGTTCGTCGACCTCGGAACGCTCAGCGATCCCACCCTGGTCACGACAGGCATGGCCTCCATGCTTGGGCTATCGGTTCAATCCAACGATGCGACGCCCAGTCTGATCGCTTACCTGCGCAACAAGCGAATTCTGTTGATCCTCGATACGTGTGAGCATCTCGTCGAAGCGGTGGCGCCGCTGGCGGCACGCATCATCGATGCAGCGCCGCAGGTCCACATTCTCGCGACGAGTCGCGAAGCGCTTCGGGTAGATGGCGAGCATATCTACCGATTGGATGCGCTGGCCTGTCCGCCGGACGATCCGGGGCTTACGGCGGCGGCGGTCCGGGCGTTCCCGGCCACACAGCTGTTCATGGAGCGCGCAGCGGCCAGTGGCGCGCGTTTGGACGTCAGCGATGCGGAAGTCCTGATCGTTGCAAGCATCTGTCGAAAGCTTGACGGTGTGGCGCTCGCGATCGAACTGGCGGCCAGACGCGTCGAATCCCATGGACTGCAACAAACCGCGACCCTTCTCGATCAACGCCTGACTCTGCTTTGGGTGGGGTCGCGAACCGCTCCACCGCGGCAAAAGACACTGCAGGCCACGCTGGATTGGAGCTTCGGGCTCCTGACCGAACTGGAGCGTATAGTGCTCCGCAGGCTCGCCGTATTCGTTGGCCATTTCACCCTGGATGCGGCGCTGGAGGTCGTTACCGGCGCTACTCTCGACAGGTCGACCGTCCTTGGCGCCGTAGATAGCCTGGTCGCCAAATCGATCGTGGCAACGAACCCCCTGGGGGCGATGATGCGCTACCGGCTTCTCGACACAACGCGCGATTACGCCCGTGAGATCGGCATTGACGCCGCCGATGCTACCGACCTGTCGATACGGCATGCGACCTACTTTCGCCGCTGGTTGGAGCAGAGCGGAAAGGAATGGTCGACCTCATCAAGTGGAATCGAACGCGCTTCACATTTCGCGGCCATCAACAATGTTCGGGCCGCACTCGAATGGTGCTTTTCTCCGGAAGGTAACGCCGTGGTCGGCGTTAATCTTGCCGCCGCTGCGGTGCAGGTTTTTCTGGCGATGTCTTTACTTCCGGAATGTCACCGCTGGTCACAACATGCCCTCCTCGCTCTCGACAAGACCGGCGCCGGAGGTCTCACCGAGATGCATCTTCAGGCGGCGTTGGGTTTCTCGTCCTCACAAATATACGGAGAAAGCAACGCCGTAACTGAGGCCCTGAGCAGAAGCCTGGCCATTGCCGAACAGCACGGTGACACGGCCTATCAAGTCGGACTGCTTAACATGGAACATATTTCCCATGCCCGTAGAGGAGATCTCAGGACTTCGCTTGAATACGCCAGACGTTGCGGGGCGATTGCCGAGACGTCTGATGACCTGATGGTCAAAGCGCTGGCCCATGCCATGTTGGGAAGGGCGCTGCAGGTTACCGGTGACCTTGCGGGTTCGCGTGCGGAGCTCGATTCCCTGATGCGGATATTATCGCAATCCCATCGTGGACCGGTCCTCCTCAGCTACGATCCCCACTACCATTCGTATATCGCACTGGCGCGGACCCTTTGGCTGCAAGGTTATCCGACCCAGGCGCTGGAACTCGCACGCCAGGGGGTCGAAGCCTCCGAAGCCATGGGCCATCCGGCAGCGTTGGCGCTGGTTTTGGCCGGCGCGGCGTCGGTTTTTCTCTGGGCTGGCGATCTCGATAATGCCCAATACCACACCGATTTGTCGCTTTCGCATGCCGAAGCCAATGCCTTGGGGCCTCTTGTAGCGATCGGACAGGGTCGCAAGGCAGAGTTGGCGATTCTGCGCGGCAACACCAAAGCGGGCGTCAAGGATCTGCAGGCAACGCTCGAGCGCCTGCACGCGGCGCGACATGAGGTGCTCACCACGGAGTTCAACATTGCAGTCGCTCAAGGACTGGCCGCGCTTGGACGGCCAGATGAAGGCAAGGCGCTGATCGACGAGAGTATTCGGCAAGTCGAAGTCAGTGGCGAGATGTTCTATATGCCGGAACTGCTGCGCATAAAGGGCGGGCTTCTCCTATCGATGGAGAAACCCGACGTCCGCGAGGTGGAGACCTGCTTCAACGAGTCGCTTGTATTGAGCCGACGTCAAGGTGTGCGTGCCTGGGAATTGCGTACCGCGAG
Source organism: Bradyrhizobium sp. LTSPM299 (assembly GCF_000938235.1). Classification (NCBI taxonomy): domain Bacteria; kingdom Pseudomonadati; phylum Pseudomonadota; class Alphaproteobacteria; order Hyphomicrobiales; family Nitrobacteraceae; genus Bradyrhizobium; species Bradyrhizobium sp. LTSPM299. The sequence goes on along the minus strand of NZ_JYMU01000069.1, from coordinate 914 downwards.
GGACCTCGCGAAGCATTTGGCCGACCAAGGACAGTCCAAAAACGGACGGACGCTACTGCAGTCGGTCTACGCGGAGTTCAAGGAAGGATTTGAGACGGCGGACCTCAAAGCCGCCGAAGCGCTGCTCACCACGTTGAGGTGATTTCACTACGACTCTCAACCTGCCTCCAGCAAGCAGAGATCGCTTCGTAATCCCGTCACCCGACTGTTTGCGCTCGTTCTTTTGCGCCAGCGGAAGCGTTTTGCCCGTCATTTTTTCGGACTGCTTGCAGCAGCTAACGCCTGCTAACGACCCATAACGGGTAATTTCCTCAGATCGGCGCGAAGGTGAGGCCACATCAAGTCATCAAGGAGGTAATCATGAAACTCACAGGTAAGAAGGCTCTCATCACTGGCGGAAACAGCGGCATCGGCCTGGCGACCGCCCGTCTTTTCGTTGCAGAAGGCGCTGAAGTCGCGATTACCGGCCGGGACCAGAAGACGCTGGATGAAGCAGTCGCCGAACTGGGACCCAACGTGCGCGGCTACCGCGCCGACGTTACCGTGGCGGACGATCGCAAGCAGCTCTTCGCGGATATTGCCAAGGATTTCGGCAAGCTGGACGTCGTCTTCGCCAATGCCGGAATTAGCGGCAGGACGCCCACCGGCGCTACGGACGAAGCAGCGTTTGAGAATATCGTCCGCACCAACCTGAATGGCGCATTCTTCACCATCAACTCCGCTGCTTCTCTGTTGAACGACAACGCCAGCATCATCTTCAACGGATCGGTGCACAACTATATGGGCCAGGCCGGCCTAGCGGCCTATGCGGCCACCAAGGGCGGGGTGGTCTCCATGGCGCGTGCGATCGCTGCCGACTTTGCGCCGCGCAACATTCGCGTCAATGTCGTCGCACCCGGAGCGACAAAAACTCC
>NZ_JYMU01000068.1:0-51876 GCF_000938235.1 Bradyrhizobium sp. LTSPM299 | reverse complement strand
TGCCCCCAACCCCGACACTCCAAGCGCGCGGCCTCGGTCCCCAAAGACTGGGGCCGTACCTTTTGGGGTGACCGCGGTGTCCAGTGATCGCGCCGGTGCACGGGGGTGCTTCACAGCAGTGCCTTGCATGCAACGCGCGGTTGCCAATCGATCTTGGAACACAACTTCATTCTTTCAAAAGCGCGAGCATTCGCACATGCTCAATGAGCCTTCCGGGGGTAAGGGGCTTTCATCTCGAAATCATTTCATTTCCCGGACGAGAGGCCGCGCGGATCAAACCGGCGGCCTTTCCGATTCCTGGAAGAGAAGAGGAGCCGCCCACGGGGCTGGGGCTAGGCGGCTCCTCTCTGACACGAGACCGCAGTTGCCCCCACGCGGCCCCGTCCCGGTATCAGGATGAGCACGAGATGCGGGGCGGTTAGGGCAGCAATCGCAGGCGCCCGAGTTATCCACCGCTCGATCGGGCCAACTCACCAGCGGCCCGGCGAAAGTCACGGCGGGGCATCCGAGCGGGCCTGCGGAGGAGTCGACCGAGGCAGGCTTACACGCGCCGAATTCTCTCTTTCAGCTTGCGGTTGATCAGCATCTCGGCGCGGCGCCTTGCCAATTCGAGCAACCTCGTGCGCACGGTGCTTCGTATCGATTGATCATCCAACAGGATGATAATCTCGAACTGATCATCGTATTTGCGGGTCACGCTGAACGTGACGCCTTTATGGGTGAAGATCTCGGGCATGCGCGAGCGATATCAAATCGCTCGCTACGGTTGCACCGGGAAGGTACGGAAGATCGTCCCGCTTTCGGAATGGCTCTATGTCGCCCGGAACACCGTTCTTTCCCGGGGTAGGCTGTGCATAACCTCAGCATGAGAACGACGGCTCCAAACGACCCCCGGCGCTGGGGATAGGAAAGCGCCGAAGGTCGCCAACCCGTAGGGGGTTTTCTCTCGGTTAGGCTTTGGGGGCTGGGACCGAGAGCGAGGATTCGACTCTTGCAGTCACCGTCGGTTCCTCACTCTCCCAATTACTTTCGCCGCGAACTCAGATCCGTCGATATGTGTTGGGATCGATAGTGCTCGACGCCGAGGTGAACGCTCCAGACGCCGAAGAACAGCGCGCCTGCGATACATGCGGCCACAAAGGCCAAATCACGTTTTTTCATCTGGACGAACGGCCGGGCCTACATGCCAGCAGAAATGTCGATTCCATATCGCGCAAAGGCGACGGAGATCGTCAGGCCTACGAGGCTGAAGATCACGACAATTGCCAAGCTCGAGGCCGGAGAAACAGCGCGGGCCTCTGCGGCGGCCTTCAAAGCTGCAATCATTTGAAACCTCCCCGAGGTGATGAAACGCAGTAAGCGTAACGCGCAATCGTTGCGGGCGGATTTCGCGAATTGTTTCCGCTCTGCTTCACAGGAACCCGGCTTGAACGCACGCTCGGGATGCCTGAAGCGATAGCCGGCGCTGCTGCCTAGGTGGTAGGAAGGTGGGAAGCTGCACGCCTCAAGCAAGCAGCTAGAGGCACCCCACCCGGGATTGAACGCGAGAGAATGATCCGCCGGGCACGGCAGGCTGAGACTGCCTCTCAGATTAGTGAATGGCTTTCCTCGCCCCGCCTAAGGGCTCCGACGTGATGCACACATTCAGCGATAACTACACCTTGGGCAAGTTCAACCCGCCCTCCTACGCGAGCTGGCTCGCCGAACTTCGCGCCCTGTTTCCGGTCCCGGATGAATTCCTTCTGGCGGATGCGATCTTCAGTTTCGAAAGCGCATTCAAGGAAGGAAAGACGCCGCAACAGGCTTACGAGGTGTTCGATATTTTCGTCAGCGCGGAGGCTTGAACATAACGGCAACAGCCGTAGGCCGCCTCGTCATCGCCTCGGCGATCTCGGATGTCGCTCGCGCGGACCGGCGCGAACTGTTCAGGAAGAGGGCCTGCCAACGTGCGAGCGCAGAGCGAGCGCGCTCCAGGTTGGTGGTCAGTGCTGGCATGATCGCGACGATGGTTGCGGCGGCATCAGGAACTTGTGCCCACGCCACCCGTTGGGCTCGGGTAAATCATAAATTTCGGGAGGAAATGATGTTGAAGCTGGCCGCGGCGCTAGTGCTGCTCTCATCGTCGGCATTTGCGCAAGACAAAGTTGTTGACCCCACTGCACTTCAGGACTGCGCTCCGATCGGGCAATCCGCGAAGGCTGAATTGATCTACGGAATGGATTGCAAGGCACTCAAGCCGGAGAACCGGATGGAAGTGCTAGCGACCATGCCACCAACAAATATGAAGGACACCGTCATTCCAAAGTCTGGCGGGGTACAAAATCCGGATACGACGCCGACGAAAGGCGAGACGAAGTAGTCCTCGCCAGAAGCCACTTCCTGGGAGTTTAAGTGCCAGGCACCGATGAAACGCTAGGAGGCCTAACATGGCGTACCGGGTCGGAACGGTGCACCTCTCCGTGCGCTGGTCGGCGCGACATTGGCGTTGATGATGAGCCCGGCTGCAATATTCGCGGCAGCTCGTCACTTCGTGTGAATGCAGGTGCGGGTGCGCTCGCTGCACTTTTGATTGCGACGGCGTAAGGGTCCGAAGAGACGCGACCCGCGGTATGGCCGGCCGCCTCAGGCGGCCGGCCACGTAGGGGTCACTCTACAATTTGGACGATCCGGTGTGTGCGAGGATCGACCAGCACCGTCCGCCCGTTGACCACGGTGTAACGATAATCATGCGTGCCATATTCCGGCGGCACGTCGTAATAGGTCACGCCGTCGCCCGGAAGATCGGCGCCAACCCTCACTTCGCCGTCGTATGTATAGGAGGGGTGGTGACGCTCGACCACATAACTGTGGAAGCGAGGCCGCTGGTCGATGCCCAGCACTCCGTTCACGCCTCCAACGACCCCTCCGATTGTGCCGCCAACGATCGCGCCGACCGGCCCCGCAGCCCGTTCGCCTTCCCGAGATCCGCGTTCAATGCCGCCGGGTACGCCTTGCGCGGTGGCAGCAGCGGGGAGCAAAGCAACAGTAGCAAACGCTGCCGCGAGCAGGTAACTTCTCTTCATTGAAAAACCTCGTTGTTGGAGAGCCCACAACAAGCCGAGGGATGCTCAATAGTTCCTGAATGGATTCACGGGGCGCAGGTCGAGTGCCGCAGGCTCACTTGACACGGCGCCCTTTGAAAAACCCTGCGTTGGTCGTGTTCTGCTTGATGTTGGCCGTTTCACCCTGTTCAGCTGAATTCTGGATGTCGTGATGACCTTTTGACGTGTCTCGCTCGTCCTCGGCGTTCTGCTTCGGGCCTTTGGTGCTCTGATTGCCCTTTGGGATGGGTGGCATTTTGCTCATGTTGAAGACCCTCGTTTGAGTTCAATCACGCGGAGCATAGGGAGTTTCTCGTGTCGCAGTGAGGGAAACATTTCCGTGTGATGCTTGGTTGCGGCGGAACCCATGGCGTCATGGCCGACTTGGTTCGCGCTGGGAGCGAATGACAAGGAACCGACCATGGCACGAGACGAGCACAACAAGGCTGCTGAGCATCACGAGACTGCAGCCAAGGCACACCGTTCCGCTGCGGAACATCACGGCAAGGGCGATCACGCCAAGGGCAAGGAGCACGCCTCCGCTGCAAAGCAACATTCTCAGACCGCCAATCAGCACAGCGATCAGGCGCACTCGAAGAGCCAGCAGCAGAAGTAACTGCATCAAGGAGGCTTGGCGGAAGCTGGGCCTCGCGTCACGCCTTTGAATGACACTCGAAGGCACGCCTCGCATTTGTGCACACGGACCCGGAACGAGATCAGGTCTGTTTCATTGAATCGTTGCGGTGACGGAATCTACGCGAGGAGCGGGACAGTCCCACCAAAGGCCATGAGGAGTAACGCCCACATGGCCTTTGTTCTGTCTGAGCGAAAGCAGCACTTTGCCATAAAAAAGCCCCGGGCGATGCCGGGGCTTTGAGTACGCTGGAGAGAGACCTCAGTATTTCGCGACCAGCGGTCCGTCCCAGTGGAATTTGTAGTTGATGCCGAACTGGACGGTTTCCGCAGTCTGCTTCACGTTCAGGACCTCGCCGATCGCTGTGCCCGGGGCTACGAAATGCTGGCCCGAGGTGTCTTCGATCCACATGTAGTTCCATTCCAGGAATGCCGACCAATTCGGCGCGAACATATACTCGCCACCAACGCCGACGGTCATGCCGGGCAGCGTGAAGCTTGCCGATTCGAGCAGCGCGCCGCCGGGGGTGAAGACTTCGTTCTTGTTGCGCAGGAACGCCATGCCGCCCTTCACGTAGCCGAGGAATTGCGGCGTCCAGAGGTAGCCGATCCTGCCGGTCGCGGTGCCGACCGATCGGAAATTGTTGGTTTCCGAGAAGGTCGGGAAGTCCGTCAGCGCGTGTTGGCCCTTGACGCTGCCGAAATCGAACATGCCCTGCACGCCGAACACCAGATCCCTGCCTGCCAAGAAGTCGCAGCCGGCCTGAGCGCCGCCGATAAAGCCGCTATCGTTTTCTCGGCCGTAGTTTCCGGTGGCGGGGATGCCTGGATCGATCACCGACTGAGTCGTCGTCATCCGGCTCCAGCCGCCGCCGACGTTGCCGCCGATGTAGCAGCCCTGCCAATTGTAGATCGGGGCTACGACCGGCCGGGCCTTGACGGCCATGTCGGCCGCCGAGGCGACGCCGGCAGCTCCGGATGTCCACGCAATACAAGCAGCCAAAATCAATTTCATCTGTCGACGCATGTCATCCCCCTGCGCGGCCGCGCTGCCACGATTTCATCAACCTGAAACAAAACTAGTTTGAAGAAAAAATTTGTGCGACTGCGAATTGCGGCTCGGCGCTGTTGCAAGAGCATTTTCCAATCGCGCGTTGCGCGTCTGCGGCATCGAAAAGCTTTTCGAAAAATAGCGAAAGAATATCCACGCTTCGATTGAAGCGATCGGACGAGGTTGGGCGTTTTGCAACGTTGATCGATGCGACGGACAATGAAATTGCCGTTTTGCGAGGCTGCTTGGCAGGCTGATCGATCGCATCGGCTGCATATTTCTGCGTTAGATCAGCAAAAAGCCCGTCCGAAGCTGGAATTCGGACGGGCTCACTTAGCGCTCACGTGGAGTAAACACGAAGCCTTGTTCAAGGGCGTCGCAAGCCAATGCTAACACCACCGCAGCGCAAACCGCGTCTTCTAAAATTATGCAGGTGGCGATTACGCGGAGGGCGTTGTGCCCGATTGTTGCGCGGGCCGTCGAAGGCAATGGCTGACAAAATGACGGTCAACATCGGGTTTTGCCGCTGAAAGCGATCAAACTGAAATCATCGGTGAGGACCTGCATTGACCCCAAAGTTCCATAATTTGTGCAGAGTGCGGATTTTCGAGACCGAAGTATATTATTTCGCAACCATCGGTCAGCGGCAGCCGATCGCGGCGCGGCGAGCCGGTTTGAACGTTACCCGTACGAGCCGGTCTCAAGGCGGGAGTGCAGGCGATAGCCGACACCCGGTTCGGTGACCAGAAGCCGGGGGGTGTTCGGATCGGTTTCGATCTTCTGACGGAGCTTGCGAACCAGGGTTCGCAGATACTGGATATTGTCGCGCTGGTTGCCGCTCCATATTTCCGCGAGCAACTGGTCGTGCGTCACGACCAGGCCGACATGCGTCGCCAGGATGTGGAGCAGGCGATACTCCTTTCGCGTCAGTCGGATCTTGGTCTGGTTGAGGGAAACGGTTCGGCTGGCGAGTTCGATCGACAGCGGTCCGGCCACGATCACGGAGTTCTCGGTCGCACGCCTGAAATAGCGCCGCAAGGCGGCTTCGCCACGCGCGAGCAGTTCGGCGATGCCGAACGGCTTGACCACGTAATCGTCGGCGCCTGCCTGCAGCAGCCGGACCTTTTCGTCCTCGTTCGATGTGACGGATAGAATGATCACCGGAACGTTTGACCACGAGCGGAGCCGCTCGAGCACCTCCACCCCGTGCATATCAGGCAGAGCCAGATCAAGGATGATGAGATCCGGCGGGTTGAACGTTGCGGTTTTCAATCCGGCCGCGGCGCTTTCGGCCTCGAGCACGGAGAAGCCGTGAATCTCGAAGCCTGCGCGAAGAAACCGTCTGATTTTCGCCTCGTCCTCGATCAGCAGAACGACATTGCCTGGTTTACTCATCGATCAGGGCGGTCAGTTCGGAAGGCTTCATGGGATCAGGCTGAAGTTGAGATCCCGCTCAAACAGGAGAGGGCCGCGGTGACCAGCCGGACGCGCTGCGGTTGAATGACCGAAGAGTTTCAGGTTTGCGGCACCATCCCGCGCGCGGCGGTTGACCTGCACCTTTGCCTCACGATGCGCGAACAAATCTGTTCAATGCGTAAGCATAGCGAGGTGCGGCATATATCTTCGATGCACAAGGTAGGCCGCGTTCATAAAAAAAATGTAGTCGCGCGTCCGTGCGATGTTTGTTGGCCGGAATGAATCGGCTGTAAGCCTCGCGTCATGTAGCGGAAAAGACACATCACGACACAAACAGCAGCGGTTTGTTCGCGTTTTTCTTGGAATTGTCGTGTTTCTCGCCGGATCTTTGAGCAAATCGACGTGCAATTGGCGCTTCCGAATGCAGACGACGTGAAAGATTTCGATTCAGCTATTTTTTTTCTATGGAAACGCGCGGCAAGCCGTATCGATTTTTACCAGCCTCACAACGAAAGATCGCTCCGAGGGTTAACGCTGCATCGCGAAAGCGAATGTACCTGTGACCGCAATGTGGGGCAAGATTATGAAAAGAATTCTTCTGGCGGGCGTCTCATTGGCCGCATTCGGTCTGAGCAGTGCAGCCCAAGCGGCAGATCAATCGAAGGGGCCATGCCCGTACGGCGGCGATCCCTACAAGAATTACAGCTGTCTCGACCCGTATCTCGGCAGCGACTTCTTCTCTCGCTTCATCAATTACTATCGCCTCGAGTGGGGACACGATGCCGCGCCGGCTGATCCGAAGGCGCCTGCGTCACGCCGCCCTGAATATCCGCCCGCGCCTGCGTCCACGCCGCCTTATCCGTTCACCGAATGGCCGTATGGCGGCACGACCAGCCTTGGCGTGACGCGGCCGAGTTCGATCGACAGCCCCCTGATGGTTGCGCTCGGGAATACGCCGGCCGGCCAGTGGCTGAACGATGCGCACATCCAGATTTACGGCTGGGTCGATCCCGGCGGCAACCTCTCGACCAACACGGTGCGCGGCGGCAACGCGCCGGCCGCCTACAGCTACAATCCGAACACGGTGCAGCTCGATCAGGCCGTGCTCTACATTGAGCGCCTTCCGGACACGGTCCAGAAGGATCACGTCGACTGGGGCTTCCGCATCGCGCCGATCTACGGCGAGAATTACCGTTACACGACGGCGTTCGGACTCTGGAGCTACCAGCTCCTGAACCAGAACAAGAACAACGGCTACGACATGCCGATGGCCTATGGCGAAGTGTTCATTCCGCAGGTGCTGGACGGCTTGATGGTCCGGTTCGGACGGTTCATCTCGATCCCGGATATCGAAGCCCAGCTTGCGCCGAACAATTACATGTACTCGCACTCGATGACCTACACGTTCGACAACTATACCAACACCGGTGTTCAGGCGTCCCTCGCGCTGAGCAAGAACTGGATCTTGCAGACCGGCTTGGTTGCCGGCACCGAAGCAATGCCCTGGCATGTTGGCGCCACGATCCCGAATCCACTCCCGAACGCGCTCTATCCCGGAACCACCATGCCGAAGGATCCGGGCGCGACGCCGAGCGTCACCCTCGGCATCCGCTGGACCAGCGATAGCGGAAACGACGACGTCAACCTCGTCGCCGACGGTATCAACGGCGGCCAGTTTGGTTACAACAACCTGCAATGGTACGGCTTCACGTACTATCACAAGTTCAACGATCAGTGGCACATCTCGATCGAGTCCTATAACGAGCACCAGAACAACGTTCCGAACCTGCTCAACCCGACGACGCTCGCGATCATCGCGGCCGGCGGCACGCCGTTCTCGCCGCAATACATGCCGTTCAACGCTCCCGGCGGCGCGATCTGCAAGAGCGCGACCCCGCTGTCGTGCACCGCGGAGTTCCAGACGGCCTTGATGTACCTGAACTACAAGGCATCGCCGCTCGACAATATCTCGTACCGCCTGGAGTACGTTAACGACTTCCAGGGACAGCGGACCGGCGTCAAGACGCAGTACGTCGAGACGGGTATCGGCTGGCAGCACTGGTTCTCGCCCCAGATCGAGATCAGGCCTGAGGTTTCGTACTACAGGTCGCTGGATGCGAATGCCTTCAACGGCAATGCGAACCTGGGCATCGCGCCGAACAAGAATTACGCGATCATCGGCTCGGCGGACATCATCATTCACTTCTGAGGCGGGGAAGGTCGTGGCGGCGTATGCCGCCCGACATTCGATCAGATAAATTCGACAGGGGCTAACAATGAAGCGAATTCTTTTCACCGCGGTCTCGCTTGGGGTGCTTGGGCTGGTGTCACCGGCGCTCGCGGCGGATTTGCCGGCCTACACCAAGGCTCCGGCGCTCGCCTCGCCAACGTATGACTGGTCCGGCTTCTACGTCGGCGTCTACGGCGGCGGCGGCTACGGCAATCACAATCTCAACAACGCGCTCGGGCCGGCCGGCTTCGCCGACTATACGATCAACTATAGTTCGACGGGCGGCGTCGCCGGCGGCGAGGCCGGCTACAACGTCCAAAGCGGCAACATGGTCGGTGGTATCGAAGTCGGCGGGTTCTGGTCCGGCATCAAGGGCAGCGATATCTCCCAGTTCAACGCCGGCACGCTCCCGATTGCCTCGATTGACGCAACCAGTCTTCGGAGCGGTGTGACGGTTCTTGCGCGAGGCGGTATCGCCGTCGATCGCTTGCTGCTGTTCTTCACCGGTGGCTGGGCTTACGGCAATCTCCAGCATACCAACACCGATCCGGTGTTTGGCGTCGACCAGTTCAGCGCGAACCGAAGCGGCCTCGCGGCCGGTGGCGGCATCGCCTACGCAATCACCAATAACCTGATCGGCAAGTTCGAATATCGCTATTACGACTTCGGCAGGTACGAGCGTCTCGCTCCGACCAACGGCCAGATTCCCTACACCGTGGACAATACCTATTCGGTCGTGACGATCGGCCTGGATTACAAGTTCGGCGGGCCGGTCGTCGCCAAATACTGATGAAGTACTGACGCAACGCAGGCGGAACGGCGTTGCCGCAAGCGCGGCGCGCCGGTCTGCAGAACAGGAGCGGCAGTGAGCGGTTTTGCACTGGTCCAAAGAATCCGGGTCGTGGTCGCCGTTGCAGTGCTCTGTGCGGGCAGTGCCGGATGCGCCGTCGATCTCGGAAACACCAGGTCCGAGCCAGCCGATGGCAATGCGCAGATGAGATACTACGGAGGCCCGAAGTCTCCGATGTGGTCAGGCCAGTAGTTTAACCGGGATTGATTGGAGGCTGATGATGACCGGCATTGTTGCCAGGATTGCGCGGTGGGGCTTTGCGATTCTGTTCGGCGCGCTGCTGACATCAGTTGTCAGCGGCGAGGCGTCTGCAAGGCACCGCAACGGGCATCTGCATGCTCACCTTCACGCGCACCACGCGTTCGCCAACAGCCACGCGGAGCTTGTCTCACCGCAGCCGGCCCAGCTTGGGGCGATGCGTTATTATGGCGGACCGAAATCCCCGATGTGGCGCGGTCCGGCCGACAATGAGGCCTCACGAGGTAGCGTGCAGGGATCGTCAAAGGCGGCGATGCTTGTGCGGCAGCAGCCGGCTCAGCTTGGACCGATGCGCTATTACGGCGGTCCGAAATCCCCGATGTGGCGCGGGCCAGCCGAAAACTAGACGACCGGAAGCTGGCCGGTATGCGCTGAGAAGCCGAGTCAGGTTGCGTCCGATCATCGAGAACAGGAACGCAGATGATGGGACGAGCGAAAGCGATCAAGACGCTGGCGGTTGCGGTCACGATCATTTCATCGTTGATCGTTCCGGCAGATGCTCAGATCGGCCAGAAGGGCGGGGGATACCGCGGTCCTCCCACTGAAGACCATCCGAAGATCGACGAAAAGGCCTACAAGGCCGCTCTCGATCGCATCCCTGAGCCGAGCAAGAAGTACGATCCGTGGGGCGTCGCCCGCCCAACGGAGCCCGCCAAGAGCGCGAAGTAAGACCCTCCGAACGGAAGGGATGATGGCGGAGCGGATGCGGCGCCGAATCTCGTGTGGCAGTGCGAGATAGAGTCTTTCATTACGTGAATCTGACGAGCTGCTGCTTCTTTCACCGCTCAGAGGGTTTTGCTGATCTTTCGCCCAACGCCTGACGGTTCCTTGCGCTTTGTTGGCATCGGGATCATCATCGCTTGAAGGGACGACAAGACGCCGAACGGGGCCGTCGACAGGAAACGTTTGGGCTCGTTCGGTTTGAGTTGTCTCGAACCGAATGGAGGCTGTCATGCCCAAACTCGTTGCCACCATTTCTGGAACACTCGCGGCGGCTGCCGTCGCACTGCTGGTAAGCCAACCGGCCCAGGCTGGAGCGTCGGCCAGTGCGGCCTCAAAATACTCTGCCACCAGGCCGCGACCTCGCACGTCACGCGGATGGCGCGCAATCGTGACGTCGGGATTACGGAATATTCGTCGTCGGCGGCGAAGAATCCATCGCGGACGCACGGTTATCGCTAGCCGGCCCCGACGACCCCGTGGTTTGCGCGGTGGTTGACTGAAGCAACGCGCCGGTCTTGCCGCGCACGCCGGATGGTTGTTGGTTTTCCGGGGCGTGTGCCGGATTGACGTTGCTGATCCATGTCCGCACCGCCGGCAGGACCTCGGGCAGGACACCCGCGACCTCTTCCTTGGTCATCCCGGCGCGAATGCGCGGGTCGTAGAGGATGTTGAGAAGATACTGATCGTAAACGTCGAAGAAGCCCATCTGGACGTCGTCGTTGAACATGGTCCAGGGGATGGAAGCGTCGTCATTGATCGCGCCGAGTGCTTGCAGCAATTCCTCATACGCACAATCGTAGAAGGTGAACTCGCCGGCATCGACCGGCACGATCACTTCGGCGCGCCTGATACGATAGAGCTTGTCCTTGCCGATGCCCGACAGGCATTCGGGATTGAGCGATTGCTGGATGCGCGTTGCCTTGCGGCTGCCGTAGCGCGAGCGAATGGTCCGCTTCAGATCGCGCTCGGAGACAAGGACGACCGTGAAGTTGGCAGCCTGACGGTCGTTCGTCACCGCCACATCGAGATTGTTCACACGGGAACGGATGTCGGCGACGATTGTCGAAATTTCCGAACGGCGATCGGGGAGACCATTGCTGTCTACGAAGATCCTGACCGGTTCATCGAACTTGCGGACGCGGTTGACAGGGCCGTCCAGTTGCAGTTCGGCCTTCAGCGCGATCTTGAAGAAGCCGTCCTTGATCTCGTCATTGGTGAACTCCGTGCGCTCGGAAGCCCGCCGGCTGCTGATGTCGGGGTTCTCCGCATTCGCAGCGCTGCTGCCGATGAACGCCAGCATCATCGCGAATAGAATTCGGATTCCGGGCATCTTGCGAAACATCATCGGAGTCCTCGGCTGGGCTTTTGCCCCACTCGCGGTGTCACGGATTTTCAAGCAAGACTCGTACCGATACCGCGCGCGGGGTGCCGCTCACGCGCGAACCCGCAGCTCGCCTGTGCATCTGCCGCAAGCGCAAACATAGCCCTCCCGGCATAGGAATTCGGCCGGGCCGGAGAGGGCTTGTTATAGGGATTTCGTAAAGGGCCGGAGTTCCGCGAAAGGCGGACTAATCAATGAAACCTGTCTCGCGGCCGCTCGACCGGGCCTTGGGGGCCCTTTGGCGCGTTTGCCGCTTTCATTTCGTCGCCGGTGACGCGACAGTCACCGTTGCGGTCGAAGCGCAGGATGAATGCGTTCGGCTTCTCGACGAACTCCTTGCGCGTGATCTTGCCGTCCTGGTTCTCGTCGAAATAGCCGAAATCGGCGTCCGCCAGACTGGGATCGATTTTCTGGACGATGGCGAATTCGGATGGGTCGAGCTTGCCGTCGCGGTTGCGATCTGCCGAGGTAAAGATCCGGTCGGCAAAACTCTTCCATTCATCGCAGGTGTAGACGCCGTCGTGATTTGCGTCCCAGGCTGGCGGCCCGCTTTTGAGCATGCCGTCCTGGGCGGGCTGAGGCGTGGATTGGGCGAGAGCAGAAGCGGTGCTCGTCAGAAGCAGTCCGACAGCCGCCGCGATCCTGCAAATCGACTTTCTGCGAGACAAATCCTTCTCCTGTTTCCGGCCCGCGGCCAAGGCTGGCCGCCGGAATTGGTTCGGATCATCTGCTGAAATTGGCGTAACAAATCGATGTGGATCTGCGGTGCCTTTCATAGCAAAATAATAGTGGCTACGGCCGTCACATGGCCAGCCGGGGGGGGCGCTATCGGAGTCCCGGCTTACAGTCGCGGCCTCAAAGAGTGTAATTCAGCGCGACCGTCAGACACGCCTTTTCGAGGCGGCTGTTGAGCGTGGCGAGCTTGGCCGTGAACGCCGCCAGCTCCTTCTCGCTGAACTCCGAGAAGACGCATGTCCTGAACGACTTGTACTCTTCGGCGAGACTCGCCAAGTGCTTCCTGGTTTTGTCGGTCAGCGCCAACCGGACCACCCTCGCATCGTCAGGCGAGGGCCCGCGGCGCAGCAGCTCTTTCTGCTCCAGGATCTTCGACTGGGTGGTCACGAACGACGGATCGACGTGAAGCAGTTTCGACACCAAGTTGACCGGCACGCCGCCGTCCTTGTCGAGATCGGACACCGCCATCAGGATCATCCATTGCGGACCGGTGATGCCGAGCGTCTTTCCCCAGAACTGGCGGACCTCTTCGAGGTGACAGTTCATGGAGGAAATTTCCAAGGTGAAGCGCTTGATGATGTCGAGATTTTCGATGGCGCGTTGCCGCGTAGCATCCTTCCTGGTCACTGACACAGCTGTCCCTTCCTCGTCGCCGGCAGACAGCTTTGCGCTGATTGATTCTTGTTTGGCTCGCCGCAGGTATAATGTTCTCGTAACTGTGCCACGAACGCAAGTGTACGCAAACAAATTATGATGTTTGCATGACGAACGTACTTTTTCGCCTGCGACAGATTTTCCCGTGCAAGCAATGGGGTACCGGCAGCGTTGCTGGCGAGACACAGTGCGGCCCCATTCGTATAGCTGACTTTATAAACTATTTTGATTAGCAAACCCGCGCATGCATATTGGACCTCGGCGGTAGGGGAATCTCGATCGACCCGTTGCGTTGACTGCTCGCATCCATCGCGCTCCTGCAGATCGTTCTGAGGACCGACTTGGCCAGGCGGTCTTCGAATAAGCGGGGGATCAAGGGACGCGATCGCGGCCTGGACTCTCCGCATATGAGCAACTTGGAGGTTTATTATGAATTTGGTGAAGAGCCTTATCCTGGGCTCGGCGGCTGCGCTCGTCGCGGTCGGCGGAGCTCAGGCGGCCGATCTTCCCGTCAAGGCCAAAGCGGTCGAGTACGTGAAGGTTTGCTCCCTGTATGGTCCCGGCTTCTACTACATCCCCGGCACCGACACCTGCATCAAGCTGGGCGGCTACCTGCGCGCTGACGTGCTGGCGAACACGAACACTGTCTCCGGCCCGAACTACAACGGCGCCAACGGTGCCAACAACCGCTTCACGAACGGCTACACCTGGCGCTCGCGTGAAGACTTCAACATCGACACCCGTACCGCCACCGAATACGGCGTGGTCCGTACCTACTTCGACGCGGTGTTCACCTGGACGTCGGACGCCTACGGCGCCAACACTGCTACTCCGGGCGCGACCATCTACGCGCCGCTCGGCACGTCCTCCGCGCCGGGCAACGCGAGTGGCGGCAACGTCGCCGGCGGTGCGCTCGGCGTCTATTACGCCTTCATCCAGTTCGCTGGCTTCACCATCGGCAAGTCGGTCTCGCAGTTCGCTGCTCCTTGGAACGGCTATCCGGGCAACAACTACGACGGTCTCGTCGGTGGCGTGAACACGACCACCGGTGTGAACCAGTTCAGCTACACTGCGCAGTTCGGTAATGGCTCGACGTTTACTCTGTCCGCGCAGGACCAGACGGCGTACTCGCAGGCTGGCACGAACAACCTCGCCGCTGGTGGTGCTTACGGCTCCAGCGACCTGGCCGGCACGATCGCGCCGGACTTGATCGCTTCGTTCAAGGTCGAGCAGGCCTGGGGTCTGTTCCAGGCGTCGTTCGCGGCGCATGACAACCACGCGGCCTACTACGGCGCCACTGAGGTCTCCGGTCATCCGGACGACAAGTGGGGCTGGGCCGGTGCGCTGGCCTTGTCGATCAAGAACATCCCGACCGGCGCTGGCGACACGATCAACGTCCAGGGCGTCTATACGGATGGTGCAACCCGTTACAACATCCAGGACCTCGCCAGCCAGGCCAGCTCGATCGCGATCTACAGCGGTTCGAGCCTGCCGGGCGTCTATGGCAGCGTCGGCTTCGGTACGGCACCTGACACGGTGTTCATCGCCGGCGGTCAGCAGCAGACCATCAGGACCTGGGGTATGCGCGGTGCGTTCACCCACAACTGGAATCCCTACTGGAACACCAGCCTCTACGGTGCTTATGCCGCGATCATGTATAACGACACGGCTAAGTCCTACATCTGCGGCGTTGGTGGTGTGGGCGGCACGTTCCGTACCGCATTCGCCGGCGGCGCTGGCGTGACCTCCTGCAACCCCGACTACAACATTGCGCAGCTCGGTCTGATCACCCGGTGGACCCCGGTCAAGAACCTGACCTTCTCGGCAGACGTGACCTACAGCCACATCGATCAGAAGTACGCGGGCACGATCACCACGTCCGCCGCTGCGATCGGCAAGCCGACCGCGACCTACGAGCTGAAGGATCAGGACACTGTGATGCTGCTCCTCCGCGCTCAGCGCAACTGGTAAACACCGGTTGATCTGATCACGATCCAACAGAACCCCGGCAGGAAACTGCCGGGTTTTTTTTATGGCGAGAATAAGCGGCGATCGCAGGTGCGACGCTTTGATCCACGCGAATGGCGAAGATTAGCCATGCGATTCACTGGTCCGCAAACTTATTTACTTACCTGATTTACTAAACTACATAAGCAGTAGCCAACACATTCAATGATGGCTCTTAGCTTGCTGCTAAGCCTCCCGAACCTCCGGCAATGCCCTGCCGGAGGTTTTTGATTCAGGGATTCGCGGCTTCATTTCCTGTTGGCGGCGGAGAACTGCGAATAGATGATTTTCAGATTCGCAAACGCCGACGGCATCGAGTTGGCGTCGACATACGGCGTGTACTGGTACAGGAACAGCAGATTGTCATCGATGTAGGTGACGACGAACAGCGCAAGCATCGTCGAGAGATCGCCGGCCTTCGTCTTCACCTTCTGCAGCGTCGCGACATAGCAGACCTCGCCCTTGGTTTCGTCGAGCACGCCGAGCGCCTTGGCATCGACGGCGGAATTCCCGTTGGCGTAGTCCTCGGCCGCCTTCGTCAGCTTGACCTTGTCTTCGGCTGAATACTCCCGCGTCTTCAGCTCGTCGCAGGTCTCGGACACGGTCTTTGACGATGACTTTCCGATCGCGGCGGTGGCCGCGGTCACGTAGAACTTGGTCTGCATGAACTGGTTGGTCTTGCGCATTTGCGCCAGCTCCTTGCAGTCGGGAAACGCAGCAATGACGGTGACCCCGGCGGTGTTCATCAGGTTGATCACACTGGTGAGCCAACCGGCGTCGTGCTTGTTGGATTTGTCGACTTCGCAGAACCCGGCCGGTGGCGAGACACTGAGCGTCTTGTCTCCGATCTTGGCCTGCCGTGCTTCGGCGGCCACTGCGGACAGCAAGGTGATGACGACGAATGCGAGGCTCAGGACGCGCATGAATATCCCCCCAAAAGAAAACACTTAACGATCAATTCGCTTCAGCGAGGCTGGAAGCATCGCGCACAGATTGCGTGCGTTTCCTTCGCTTTTCAAGAAACGGACTATTACGGGCCCGACGAGCCGGACGGTGGTCCGAAGACGGAGATAAACGGAAACAGAAACAGAAACAGAACGCCCTTGGCGGGAGCCGGCGGCCGAGATCGTTCGATGGGTCCGCAGCTGCCGCCGCTACCGATTCGACGCCGTCAAGATTTGACGGAATCGATCCGTAATGCATTCTCGCGGTCCATGGGGCGCTTCAGGAACAGCCGCCTGGCTCGTATGAGCAGCGGTCAGTATTGCTTGATACGGGATCTCGGGCTGGTGAAAGGCGGCAAGGGGCTGCGGCACCACGAGGTGGTCCTCGATTTCTCGTGGCGCGGCCTGCTCAGGCTGTTCATTCCGCCGCGCGGACGTCCTGCGGCGATTGCGCGGCGGGTGCCGTTGATGGGCGATGACTCCGTGATGTAGTGTGCATCGGCCAAACGGTTGGGATTGCGATCCGCGCTTCAACCGGAACAAAAACAAGCAGGGAAGAAACGGATCTCAGATGAAGGATTTTGCCGGAAAGATTGCCGTGATCACGGGTGGTGGCACGGGCATGGGGCGTGAACTGGCGCGCCAGCTGGTCGCAGAAGGCTGCAATGTCGCGATGTGCGACGTCTTGGCCGAGGCGATGGCGGAGACCAAGCGGCTCTGCGAGGTCGAGAAGTTGCCGCAGGGCCTGCGCATCACGACCCACATCGCCGACGTCTCGATCGAGGATCACTACAAGCGGTTTCGCGACGAGCTGATCGAGCAGCAGGCCACCGACAAGATCCATCTGTTGTTCAACAATGCCGGCATCGGCGGCGGCGGCAGCCTGTTCACCAACACGCGCGAGCAATGGGAGCGCACCTTCAACATCTGCTGGGGCGGCGTCTATCTCGGCGTCCGCACCTTCCTGCCGCTGCTGGTGAAGGCCGACGAGGCCCACATCGTCAACACCTCGAGCGTCAACGGCTTCTGGGCCTCGGTCGGCATGGGCGTGTCGCACACTGCCTATAGCGCCGCGAAATTCGCGGTGAAGGGCTTTACGGAGGCGCTGATCAACGATCTTCGCCTCAACGCGCCGCACGTCAAATGTTCGGTGGTGATGCCCGGCCATATCGGTACCTCGATCGTGTCGAACTCGCGCAAGGTGCAGCTCGGCACCGAGTCCAACCAGCTCACCGTCGACGAGCTGACCCAGGCACGCCAGCGCCTGAAGGGGCAGGGCATCGACGTCGCAAAGATGTCGGACGCGGAAATCCAGCAGCTTGCGCTCGATCGCGACCGCATCTTCCGCGACGAGGCGCCGACCACGGCGGCGGCCGCCGCTAAAATTATCCTCGACGGCGTCAAGGCCGACCGCTGGCGCATCCTGGTCGGCAACGACGCGCATCTGCTCGACGAGCGCGTGCGCAAGACGCCCGAGCAGGCCTATACGCCGGAGTTCTATCAGAGCATCGTGGCGGCGACCGGCTGGAAGGTCGGCTGATTAACCGCGTGCTGCGCGTTGGCGTGAGCCCGTCTGGTAGGCGAGGCGGGAGTGCCCTGAGCAATAGGGCATGCCACCGAGCGGCGTGTTGCCGCAGAAGCAGAAGTCGTGGGCACCCGGCGTGCTGATCGGCCAGCGGCAGCGCTGCTCGCTCAGTTCGAACAGCGAGCAGCTGTTTGAGCTGACGATCGGCACAGCGCCATGGGGCTGTTCGTAGACGGCCTGCAGCAATTGCAGTTGTTGCTTTGCCCTCGTCTTGGGTGCTGTGGGGACGGTGGACTTCTTCCGCCGGGCTCGGCGCTCGTCGGGCGTCGCGTGCGTGAGGTTCAGTCGGGAGAGCTTGCCGATCACGGCGTTGCGGCTGACGCCGATATTGACGGCGATGTCGCGGCAGGAGAGGCCGGCTTCAAAATAGCTTCTGAGCTGTTCGACGCGCTCGGGCGTCCAGGTTGGTTCGATCATCTGACGGTTCCACGTTCTGTGAACCGCCGCGCCGGTGCGTGCTCCCTCAGGGCGCGCGGCCGTTGTCGCGGATTGCAAGCAACCCGTCCTTGATGGCGAGCCGAATGCCTTCCTCGATCAATGTCCGTGCAACG
Source organism: Bradyrhizobium sp. LTSPM299 (assembly GCF_000938235.1). Taxonomy (NCBI): domain Bacteria; kingdom Pseudomonadati; phylum Pseudomonadota; class Alphaproteobacteria; order Hyphomicrobiales; family Nitrobacteraceae; genus Bradyrhizobium; species Bradyrhizobium sp. LTSPM299. Next base: position 33,778 of record NZ_JYMU01000068.1, on the reverse strand, counting down.
CCCGGGACGCTCGTGCCGTGGGTGCCCTGTCTCACCAGCCTCTCAAGATATCCGATGGTCGAGAGCGCCAACGTGACCGGTACGCGGTCGGTTTCGGCCTTTTCCGTAGCCATGAGAGAACGCTAACTCTGAACGCGTGTACTGAAAAGTATCTATTTAGAGTCTATTTAGGAATAGGGCACGAAGTCAAGGCGGATGCATCGGGCTGCGCTTCACCGGCCACGCGCGACCATCCCGCCGCTTCGGCGGGGCCTTCGGTGAGCTCAGAATCTCAAATCTGGATAAGGGGTTAGGGGCGTAATTCGACCTTGACCTGGAACTTCTTGAGCAACCGCTCAGCGGTTTCCGCCTTGTCCGGCGTCGCGGTCACGCTGAGGTACAGCCCGCGGGACGGGTCGGTGATCGCCTCCACGCTGACCTCTCCAGACAGCCCCTCCAGCGCCAGCAGCTCGCGCGCGGCTTCGCCGGCGGCGATCTCGCGGAGCTTGGGCTTGAAGATCTTGCCGACGGGGGTGACTGGCATCTCGGCGATGACCGAAACCGCGCGCGGCCGCGCCGGCGGCTCGGGGATGTTGTCCTGGACGAAGGCCGCGAGCGCCTGCGCATCGATGTGGACGCCAGGCTGTGCCGAGACGAACAGCATCGGCACTTCACCGGCATAGGCGTCGGGACGGCCGACCGCGGCGGCGAGCGCGACACCCGGGAATTGCAGCGCCGCGTCCTCGATCGCGCGCGGATCGATATTGTGGCCGCCGCGGATGATGACGTCCTTGGCGCGGCCCAGGATGTAGACGAAGCCATCGGCATCGATCCGGCAGATGTCGCCGGTGTGCAACCAGCCGTCGCGGAAGGCTTCCTCGGTCTGCTGCTTGTCGACGTAGCCCGCGAACACCTGCGGCCCCCTGGTGAGGAGTTCGCCGACCGGCGACGGCCATGGTCCGGTGTGCAATTGGCCACCCTCGAGGATCGCAAGCTCGACCAGAGGATTGCGGGTGCCGACGCTCTCGGCACGCGGCTTCACGCCGTGCACGTCGTGGGTGATGGCGCCGGCGAGCTCGGTCATGCCGTAGAGCTGCTGGATGCAGGGGCCGCCCCAGGCGGCGAGATAACGCCGCTCGATTTCCGGTGGGCAGACCGAGGCGCCGATGGCGGTGACGCGCAGGCTCGAGATGTCGCTGTCGCCGACCGGGACGTCGGCGATCGCGCCGAGCGTGGTCGGCACGCCGCCGGCGATATTGACGCGGTATGTCTCGACAATGTTCCAGAAGTGCCTGATCAGTGTAGGATCGCGCGCGCCGGCCGGGCCGGGGATGAACATGGTCGTGCCGGCCGCGAGAGCATTGGCCGAGGTGCAAAAAAGTCCGCCGACATGGAACAGCGGCATCGTGATCATCGCACGTTCGCCACGATGGAAGTCGAGCGCCATCCGCGAGGAGACGGTGGAGGCGACCATCGCGCGGTTCGTCAGCCGCGCCACCTTGGGATGCCCGGTGGTACCGCCGGTCGGCAGCATCACCGCGACGCGGTCGGCCTCGCTGATGTCCTTTGACTTGCCGTAGTCGTCGCGCCAGGCTGGATCTGATAGCAGCACCTCGCCATCGAATGCGATTGAGCCGTCGAGCGGCACGATCACGATACGCTTGAGGCTCGGCACCTCGCGCTGCAGGCCCTCGATCTTCTCATAGAGCCCGCCCGGCGTGCCCGGCGGCGGCGCCAGCAACAGTTTTGCCTTGATGGCATTGAGCTGCGCTATGATCGCCTCGCGCGTGAACAGCAGATTGAGCGGCTCGGCGATACCGCAGGCGGCCGCACCGAAGATCGCGATCATGGTCGCGGGACAGACCGGCAGCAGGATCGCCACCGCGTCGTCCTTGCCGATGCCGTGCCTACGGAAGTAGGTCTCGGCCGCCTTGATGCAGCCCATCAGATGATCGTTCGAGATCACGACCGGGTTCGGATCGAGCGGCGAGCGTAGATAGATCGCGGCTTCGGCCTCCGGCGCGCCGAGCGGGCCGCGGGCAATCAGGTCGAGAATGCGCGGGCAGGCGGCCAGCGTCTCCCGCATCTCCTTGTCGCGCGCTGCCTCGTCGGCCGGCGAAAGCCTGTCCTTCAGCATGTCCGTCCCTGTCGTTTTTGTTCGTTGGGACAGGGAGTGTACCGAGTGCGTGTCGCCAAGCACAAGTGCGGCGATTTATCACCCGGTCATTCCGGTGCTCGCGTAGCGAGAACCCGGAATCTCGAGATTGGCTTGCACGCTTACCAATCTCGAGATTCCGGGTTCGATGCTGCGCATCGCCCCGGAATGACGCAGGTGGTCGGTCACCCGTGCACGACCGATTTGGCGATCATGCAGTGAATGCCCTTCGAGCCGTTCACGGTCTGCGTCACGCGCAGGTCGGCGGCGAGGCTGCACAGCATGTAGGCGTCCTCGCGGGAGAGATTACGCTTCTCGCCGAGCAGGACGATCATGTCGCGCAGCGCCCGCACCACGCACTGGTCGAGGTCGGGATCCATCGCCATCGTCATGTAGTGATCGGCGGTCTCGGCGCGCGGATAGGCAAGCTTGATGTCCTTGCGCAAGGTGAAGCGGAAGCGGCCGGTCAGCGCGGTCTCGATCGCGGTGACGCAGACTTCGCCGTCGCCCTGCACGCCATGGCCGTCGCCGCAGGAAAACAGCGCGCCCGGCACGAACACCGGCAGATAGAGTTTGGCGCCGGGCCCCAATTCCTTGTTGTCGAGATTGCCGCCCATCGCGCGCGGGATCAGCGAGGAGATGCGGCCCCAGGCCGGCGGCGGCGACACGCCCATCACGCCGAAGAACGGTTTTAACGGCAGGTCGAGGCCCCAGGGCATGCGGCCGACCATGCGTTCGCGATCGAGCGGGATGTTGACGAGGCGCGGCTCATGGAAATCGTCGGGCAGGGTGCCCGACAACGGCTTGATCAGATTGTAGCCCCAGTCCTGCCGGAGCTGGACATCGAGGATGTCGACCTCGAGCACGTCGTCGGGTTCGGCACCCCTTACCGCGATCGGGCCGGTGAGGATGTGCCCCGGCAGCATCCGTTCCACCTTGGCGTGGATGTCGGCCAATTCCGGCGGGACGTGAAACTGTTTCCGATCGGGCACCACGTCGGCACCGCCGCTGATGGTTTCGATCGTGACCTCGTCGCCGCTCGCAATCGTCAGGACCGGCTTCAGCCTGGCTTCAAAAAAACCCCAATGACAGGTTTCGGGACTGGATTTCAGCTGATGATGGGTCATCTGACGTCTTTCGATTGCGCTTCCGGCAGCGTATGACGCTGTGGCAGAACTTCCCAGAGGCTTCCCTTGTTTTTTGTACTCTCCAAAACGCTCGGCATCATGCTGCTGCCGGTGAATCTGTTGATCGGCGTCGGCTTGCTGGGCGCTGCCCTGATGCCGACGCGGTTTGCGGCGCTCGGTCGCAGGTTGGTGGTCGCTGCTTCCGTGCTGCTTGCGGTGATCGCCTTTTCGCCGGTCGGCAACCTCCTGATCTATTCGCTGGAGCAGCGCTTCCCGCCCTGGACTCCCGCGCGCGGCGCGCCTGACGGCATCATCATTCTTGGCGGATCGGTCGATCCGGATATCTCATTCGCGCATAAGATTCCAGTGGTGCGACAGGCTCCGGACCGCGTGATCGTCGCGGCGGAGCTGGCGCGGCAATATCCTGACGCGCGCATCGTGTTTACCGGCGGCAATGCCAACCTGGTTTCGAACGATGCCAAGGAAGGCGACTATGCAGGCGAGGTGCTGGAGGGCCTTGGCGTTGACAAGTCTCGCCTGACGATTGAACGGCAGTCGCGCAACACGGTGGAGAACGCCGAATTCTCCAAGGCGCTGGTCAATCCGAAGCCGGGCGAGCGCTGGCTTTTGATCACGTCGGCCTATCACATGCCGCGCTCGGTCGGGTTGTTCCGCAAGGCGGGATTTGCGGTCGAACCCTATCCGGTCGACTGGCGCGTCGGCCGGCTGGGCGATCTGTTCGTCGCCAATTTCGCGATGGACGGGCTGTCGCGCACCGAGATCGCCGTTCGCGAATGGCTCGGGCTCGTCGCTTACAGGCTGAACGGCAAGACCGATACGCTGTTCCCGGGGCCGTAAGGCGCCCTGACGCGCGACGGGATTGTCGCCTCCGCTCGCTTATCCGGCTAGCATCACAACAGGCGGCACGAAGCCGCCGATCACGGGAGTTCACGCCATGCAACAGCAGACACCGCCGGAACAGTTCGACTTCGCCGCTGTCGTGGCTGATCTCAACAATCTGCTGCGGCTGAAGACCACGGTGATCGGCATCAAGATGTTCCCCCGCGTCGAGGACATGGAGGCGATCCCGAAAATCCGCCGGCCGCAGGCCATCCACACCACCGACCAGATCGTCAGCATGGCGTCGCGGCTCGGCTGGACCGTCGGCATCACCGGCGACGATCTGGTCGGCGCGCAGTGCCGCGCGGTGATCGGGCTCGCTCCGCAGGATGAGAAATGGCTCGCCGGTGAAAATTATGTCGGCGTCTGGCACGGCACAGCGGAGGATGCGCGCAAGCGCCAGGAGGCGCTCGACGTCGTGCCTTATGGCCAGTACCAGGCGATGGCGGTGAGCCCGCTGACCAGCGGCCGGCTCAATCCGCCTGACATCTGCCTCGTCTATGCGACGCCGGGACAGATGATCATCCTGATCAACGGACTGCAGTATGTTGGTTATAAGAAGTTCGAATGGGGCGTTGTCGGCGAGACCGCCTGCGCGGATTCCTGGGGCCGCGCATTGAAGACCGGCGAGCCGAGCCTTTCGCTGCCGTGCTTTGCCGAACGCCGCTATGGCGGCGTGCCCGACGAGGAAATGCTGATGGCGTTGCCACCGGCCTATCTGGTGAAGGCGATTGCGGGCATGAAGCAACTCGCCAAGAACGGCCTGCGCTATCCGATCGCGCCCTATGGCATTCAGGCCGATGTCCGCGCCGGGATGGGCGTGTCGTACGCGAAGAAGTAGCCGGGATTGCTTCCGTCGTCATTGCGAGGAGCGATAGCGACGAAGCAATCCACTGTCCCCGCGGAGGGAGATATGGATTGCTTCGCTGCGCTCGCAATGACAAAAGGGGCCAAATCCGCCCTATAGGAAACCTTGATTATGGCCTCGTCGAAATTCGACATTGTCGTCTATGGTGCTACCGGTTTCACCGGCCAGCTTGTCGCCGAGTATCTTGCCTCGCATTACAGCGACGGCAGCCTGACATGGGCAATGGCCGGACGCAGCAAGGACAAGCTCGCGTCGGTTCGTGATGCGATCGGCGCGCCGGCCGATACGCCGCTGATCGTCGCCGATGCCAGCGACGTTGCCTCGCTAAAGGCGATGGTGGCCCAAACCAAATCGGTGATCTCGACGGTCGGTCCGTATCAGCACTACGGCAATGAGCTGATCGCGGCCTGCGTGGAGACCGGTACTGACTATCTCGATCTCTGCGGTGAGCCGGTCTGGATGCGCCAGATGATCGACAAGCACGAGGCGACCGCGAAGGCGAGCGGCGCGCGCATCGTGTTCTCCTGCGGATTCGACTCGGTGCCGTTCGAGCTCGGCACCCTCTTCGTGCAGGAGGAAGCCAAGCGCGTGTTCGGCGCGCCGGCGCTGCGCGTCAAGGGCCGCGTGCGCGACATGCGCGGCACGCTGTCTGGCGGCACCGCGGCGAGCGCCAAGGCAACCTTCGATGCGATCGCGAAGGATCTCAGCCTTGTCGCGATCCTGAACAATCCGTTCGCGCTCACGCCGGAATTCGAAGGCCCGAAGCAGCCGCGCGGCAACAAGCCGGTCTTCGAGGACGATCTGCAATCCTGGGCCGCGCCGTTCATGATGGCGCTGATCAACACGCGTAACGTCCATCGCTCCAACATGCTGATGGGTTTTCCGTACGGCAAGGAATTCACCTACGACGAGATGGTGCTGACTGGTCCCGGTGAGAAAGGCGAGGAGAACGCGAAACGCGTGATGGCGCTCAATGCCGGCAAGACCGGCCCGAGCGCGCCGAAGCCGGGCGAGGGACCGTCGAAGGAAGAGCGAGAGAACGGACTCTACGATCTGCTCTATGTCGCTATCGCGCCCGACGGTCGCCAGGTCCGTGTCGCGATCAAGGGCGACCGCGATCCCGGCTACGGCTCGACCTCGAAGATGATCTCGGAATGCGCGATCTGCCTGCTGCGTGATACGCCCGAAGTCGCGGCGGGGTTCTGGACGCCGGGAGCCGCGATGCAGAGCAAGCTCATCAAGCGGCTGGTCGACAATGCTGGGTTGATGTTTAAGGTGGAATCGTAGGGTGGGCAAAGGCGCTCTTGCGCCGTGCCCACCATGTTTCCAAGCGTGCTCGCGAAGGTGGGCACGCTTGGCTTTGTCCACCCTGCGCACTCTTTGCGCGGCGCCTACGCCCCCCGCGGATCGTAGGCGTACATGAAATCCATTCCCTTGGCGGATAGCGGCAGCAGCAGCTTGATCATGTGATCGCGGATCCAGGCGCCGGTCGGGCTGAATTCGCGCTTGCTGTTGCCGTTGCGGCGGGCAATCGCCACGATCTTTTCGGCGCGCGGACGCCGCTCGTGCTCGAAGGCCTGGAAGGTCAGGCTGAGCTCCTGGCCGTCAAGCATCAACAGCCCGAGCCGCATTGCGTCTTCCAGCGCCAGCGATGCTCCCTGTCCGGCGTGCGGGCTGGTGGCATGCGCGGCGTCGCCGATCAAAAGCGTCCGCTTGCGTGACCAGGTTGGCAGGGTTGCGACGTCGAGCGTGTCTGTGACCACGATGTTCTCGGCTGCCTCGATGATGTCAGGGATCGGATCGTGCCAGCCGGCATGGAAGTCGCGCAAATGCTGCTTGAGCGCATCCTGGCTCATCATGCGGTAGGCTGCCGCCGTCATGCCGTGCGACGGCTGCGTGCTCCACCACATCGCGCCGTCATCGGGATCGGGGCTGCAGAAGCCGTAGCCGAAGAAGCCGCTTTGCCCGAACGTGGTTTCCAAGCGCTGTCCGATCGGCCGGTTTGCGAACACGGCGCGCGGTACGAAGCCGCCGAAGCCGATCAGCCCGGTATCGAACGGCGTCGGTCCGTCCGGGACCACATGCTGCCGCACCGCGGAATGCACGCCATCGGCGCCGATCACGAAATCGCCTTCGGCAGTCGAGCCGTCGGCGAAGGTGGCGATGACGGGTTGGTCGCCGCGGTCCTCGATCTTCACCAATCGCTTCTCGAAGAACACCCCGACGCTCGCGGACCAGGCCTTGTCGATCAGCGTCTCGCTCAAGGTGGCGCGGCACATGTTAACCGCGGGCTGGCCGAATCGCTCGCGCATGTTGCGATTGAGCGAGCCGAGCTTCTTGCCGGCTTGCGAGTAGAAGTCGAAGGATTCGGCAATCGAGCCGCGGCTGATCAGCTCGTCGGCGAGGCCGAGCTCTGCCAGCACGTGCATGCCGTTCGGAGAGATCTGGAGGCCGCCGCCGATGCCGGTGGCGTAGGGCCAGGCTTCATAGAGTTCGGCTTCGATGCCGGCGCGCCTCAAGAACATCGCGGTGACCGGACCTGCGATGCCGGCGCCGATGATCAGGGCTTTACGAGGACGTTGGGTCATGCCTTGCTCCGTGCATCCGTGTGGGTTAGGAAAGGTCAGTAGCTAATATTCTTAGTTACTAAGATAATCGGGGACTAAGATATGAAATCGGCTTTGTCAAGCCCGACCGCTCGTGATGCCTTGCTTCAGGAACTCGAGGAGGCGATGCGGCGGTCGTCCGCCCAGGGCGTGATGTACGGCCAAGCCGTTGCGAACATGGCCGGAATTTCCAACTCCGACATGGAATGCATGGACTTCCTCAACCTCGAGGGGCGGGTGACTGCCGGGCGTCTCGCCGAGGTGACCGGGCTGACCACGGGCGCCATCACCGGCGTGGTGGATCGTCTGGAGAAGGCGGGCTACGTGCGCCGCGAGCGGGACGAAAGCGATCGCCGCAAGGTCTTCATCTCGGTGGTGGAGGAGAAGGGCGCCGAGATCGGCAAGTTCTACGTGCCGATGCAACAAGCAATGCACAAGCTCTGGAGCCGCTACAGCGACGAGGAGTTGCGGTTGCTGCTGCGCTTCGCCAATGACGGTTACAAAGGCGTGCTGGAAGCAACCGAAGCATTGAAGACGGTGATCGAGATGCCGCCCGAGCAGCGCGCCAGTCTCAAGATGCCGCCGAAGTCCCAGCGCTGACCGGCGGTGCCGAATTGGCGCGGTAGCGCTCGGCCGCGGCGTACATGCCCCACATCGTGCCCAGCATCATCCAGAAGTGCCGCCAGTGGTCGGTATCGATGATGAAGCTTTCGCCGACGGTGCCGAGAAAGGCCGAGAACATCGCCAGATAGCTGCGCTGCCAGGGCACCCGCACGAAGACGTAGCGGAAACCCATGATCACGCTGACGAAGACCAGCGCCGGATAGCAGACGCCCGAGATCCAGCCGCCCGACATGAAGGCGTTGAGGTAGGAATTGTGGGTGTCTTCGGGGAAATAGGTGTGGAATTGCAGCGGCCCGATGCCGAACGGCATCTCGAGCGCCATCTGGGCGCCGAGGATGTGGCGGCCAAACCGGCCGAACCGCCCTTCGTCGTAGCTCTGGTCGAAGCTCGCGCGCTGCTTGAACATCTCCGCGATCGAATCGAATGACAGCAGCACGGCCAGCAGGGCCGCCGCGAGGATCACGGCGATCAGCGCCATCACGATGATGCGCGAGCGCTCTTTCGGCGAACGGCTGGTCAGCACCATCAGCGCCAGCATGAACGCCGCGGTGATCACCAGGCCGCCCCAGGCGGCGCGCGAAAACGCCAGCAGCACCGCGAGCGCCATGATGCAAAAGGCGATTGCGTTGCGGAATGCCTTGCCGAACCGGTCGGAGACGACGCTCTGCAACGCGAACAGCGCCGGCAGAATCAGGAACGCGCCGAGCACGTTCGGATCCTTGAAGGTGCCGCGGGCGCGGTCGTACAGGGTCAGCAGGTCATAGCCGCCGGGTACCAGGTGGAAATAGCCGGCGACACCCGAGATCGAGGCGATCATCGCGCCGACGATCAAGCCGCGGCGCAGCATGTCGAGGCGCGCTTCGGTGTCTTCCGAGATCACCATCGCGAAGAAGATGACGGTGATTGCCATGTACCAGGAGGTGAAGATCCAGTTCATCACCTCCGGCCTGTCGAGGAACGGAATGGCGCCGATGCTGTAGCCGATATTGAGCAGGATCAGCGCGAACAACAGCGGCATGAAGACGAGCCGCATCCGCACGCCCGTTCCGAAGAACACGACGCAGGCAGTCAGCGTGACGAGTTCGTACGGGCTCGGCTCGATGAACACGATGGCACCGGTCGCGCCGGCCAGCCACACCAGCGCCCGCTGCAACGCCAGCACGCCCGGCGGAGCCGTGACCGGCTGATAGGACGTCCCGGCTGCCGCCGCATAGGCCATCGGATACTCACGCAACGCAACACTAAGACACGCTCACTCCCGTCATTGCGAGGAGCGAAGCGACGAAGCAATCCATCTGCTCTTCAGCGCGTCATGGATTGCTTCGCTGCGCTCGCAATGACGGCAATTACTTTCGGCTTTCAGTACGCGTTCTCGTTCTTGGTCAGCAACGCGAACGGCGTCTTCAGGAGAATGTAGAGGTCGAACAGCACGGACCAGTTCTCGATGTAATAGAGATCGAATTCGACGCGCTTCTGGATCTTCTCGTCGGTGTCGACCTCACCGCGCCAGCCGTTGACCTGCGCCCAGCCGGTGATGCCGGGCTTGACGCGGTGACGGGCGAAGTAGCCATCGACGGCCTCGTCGAACAGGCGGTTCTGCAGCTTGCCCTGCACCGCGTGCGGGCGCGGCCCGACCAGCGAGAGATTGCCCTCCAGCACGACGTTGAACAGTTGCGGCAGCTCGTCGAGCGAGGTCTTGCGGATGAAGCGGCCGACGCGGGTGACACGCGGATCGTTCTTCGTGACCACCTTCGAGGCCGTGGGATCGGCCTGATGATGATAGAGCGAGCGGAACTTGTAGACGTCGATCCGCTCGTTGTTGAAGCCGAAGCGCTTCTGCCGGAACAGCACGGGACCCGGGCTGTCGAGCCGGACCGCGAGCGCCACCAGTCCCATCACGGGGAGTGCGGCGAGCAGGATCAGTCCGCCCACCACGTGGTCGAACAGCCATTTCATCACCAGGTCCCAGTCGGTGATCGGCGCCTCGAACACATCGAGCGTCGGTACCTTGCCGAGATAGGAGTAGGAGCGGGGGCGGAAGCGCAGCTTGTTGGTGTGGGCCGAGAGGCGAATGTCGACCGGCAGCACCCACAGCTTCTTCAGCATTTCCAGGATGCGCGTCTCCGCCGAGATCGGCAGCGCGAACAGCACGAGATCGACGCGGGTCCGGCGGGCGAATTCGACGATGTCGTCGACCTTGCCGAGCTTGGGGCTGCCGGCGCAGGTGTCCATGGCGCGGGCGTCATTGCGATCGTCGAACACGCCGAGCATGTGGATGTCGGAATCTTCCTGGATCTTGAGCGCTTCGACGAGCTGTTCGCCGTTCTGGTCGGCGCCGACGATGATGGTGCGGCGGTCGAGACGGCCGTCGCGCGCCCAGGCGCGCACCATCGCGCGGAGCGCGAGCCGTTCGACGATCAGCGCGGCGAGGCCAATGAAGAAGAACGACGACAGCCAGACCCGCGACACCTCGCCGCCAAGCTTGGACAGGAAGGAGACGCCGATGAACAGCAGAAACACGAACGACCATGACGAGATCATCAGCCTCATCTGGCGAAGCTGGCCGCGGAAGACCTGGACCTGATAGATGTCGGCGGCCTGGAAGCAGATCACCGCGGACAGAGCCATGGCGACGATCGCGGCGATGTATTCCCAGTGAAGGTTGGCGTGCGGCACCACATAGGCGAAGTAGATGCCAATGCCGATCAGGCTCAGCAGCAGGAAGTCGGCGAGGCGGACCACGCCCGTGATCACGATCGGCGAATAGGCGCCGCGAACCTTCTGGTTGGCGACGGTGAGCGCGGCCGGCGACAGACGCCGTCGTCGTTCGACCTGCGGCTGTCCGGCCGCCGATTGACCGATCGTTGCCGCCGCGGCGGAATCCAGCATCGAGCGTGCGTTGAGCGGTTCCACGTGTCCACGTCCATTCCTGCGCATGCAGATAGGCATGCGGGCGCAGGGGCGAATATCCCCAAGGCTGACTTAACGGGACAAATCAGAAGAAACGGTTACACGGGTAAGAAATGGTTAACGTTCGGCAAATGCGTCGCGGTAGCCGGACAGCACGCCTTCGACCATCGCGCTTTGCGAGAAATGCTCGGAGATCCGCTCGCGTAGCTTTTGTGCCCGCGCTGCGGTCGCCGAGGGATCGTCGAGTGCGGCCTTGATGGCGTCAGCCATCGCGGCGACGTTGCTGGGGGCGAACAGGGCGTCGGTGTGGCTATCGAAGATCTCCGGGATCCCGCCGACATTGGCCGCGATCATCGGAACGCCGGCCGCGGCGGCCTCGATCACCACATAAGGCATCGAATCGCCGCGCGACGGGACGACCAGCAGGCTGCCCTTGGAGAAGCCGTAACGGGCCTTGACGTGGCCGATGAAGCGGACGGCGTCACCGAGCGACAGCCGCTTGACCTGCGCCTTCAGCGTTTCGGTTTCCTCGCCGTCGCCGCCCAAGGTCAGCGTCACCGGCTTTCCGTCGGCCCGCAGCTTGGCCACCGCGTCGATCAGGAGGTCGGCGCCCTTGATGTGCCTGAACTCGCCGACATAAACGATGTCGGTGGCATCGTCGGCCTTGGGTACCGGCTCGAATTCTTCCGCGGTGACGCCGTTGAACACGCAACGCACCAGCCCAGAAGGCACGCCGACCGTGCGCTGATAGGTGTTGCGGGCAAACGCGCTCTCGAACAGGAACAGGTCGGTGCTGTCCTTCAGCGTGCGCTCGAGCTGGCTGTAGAATTTGCCTTTCAGCGTGTCGAGCGGGTAGTGCAGCGATCCGCCATGCGGCGTGTAGACCCGGATGGTCTTTTTCGAGCGCGGCCGCAGCCGGACATAGGCGCCGGCCTTGGCGCCGTGGCCATGCAGGACATCGGGTTTCAGCTTCCAGATCAGGCCGATGATGCTCGCCCAGACCGTGACATCGGCGAAACGCGGCTCGCGGCGGATTGCGACGCGGTGGACGCCGAGCTTGAGGCGGGGCGCGATTTCGGCGAGCGCCGCATCCGCGCGCGTGCCGCCGGTGAGGCTGTCGGCGACGATTCCGACATAATGACCGCGCTCGATCTGGCCATTCGCAACGTCGAGGATGTGGCGAAAGATGCCGCCGACCGGGGCGCGGACGACATGCAGAATGCGAAGCGGCCGTTCCTGAGTTTGATCTTGCGCCATATCTTGCGTCACGGCTCAGAACCAGCGTTCGGCGACGAACACGGTGTCGCCCGGGCCAATCGGCGTCCCCGGCGGAACGATAAAGCGGCCCGAACCGGACGCGTCGGTGTGGGTGACGGTGACCGCATCGCGCTTGGCGCGCGGCGAGAATCCGCCGGCGATCGCCACCGCGCTCTCCACCGTCATGTTGGGCACGTAAGGATATTGGCCGGGGGCTGCGACTTCACCGAGGATGAAGAAGGGGCGGTAGGCGTCGATCTCGACTGCGACCGAAGGTTCGCGGATGTAGCCGTTGCGCAGCCGCGCGGCGATCTCGCCGGCGAGCCCGGCCGGGGTACGGCCGCGCGCCGGCACCGAGCCGATCAGCGGCATGGTGATCGAACCGGCGGCATCGATCGCATAGGTGTTGGTGAGGCCTTCCTGGCCGTAGACCACGACGCGCAGCTTGTCGCCGGCGTCGAGATGATAAGCGCTGTCGATACGCACTGGTACGGGCTCGGCATAGCCAATCGGGGCCGGCGCGACGGCGACCGGACCGGTCGTGCTCATGCAGCCCGTCAGCGCGAGCGCAGCAATCAGACAAACAATGGGGGCGCGCAGCTCGCGCATCGCTAAGGAATCCCGCAGAAAATATCCGTCTCGATTAACGGTGCTCATGGTTAACAAATAATGACCGTGGACGTGGCGGGCCTGCGCGTTTTGCCTTGGCCTGGCGGCCGATTAACCCAGCGGCAACCTTAATGGAGTGTAATCGCCCTGGTTGAGGTGGAGTCGCGGCGTCCGCGGGAGTGTGTGATGCGGTTTGCGTTTTGGCGTAAAGGCAAGGAAGAGACGGTCGTGCAACGGGCGTTGCCGAAGCCAGCGCCCGTTGCCCTCAAGGCTGCCGCCAAGCCGGCTTCCGTCAAGCCTGGCGGGACATCGGAGGCGGGCGATCTCGATCTGCATGCGCTTGGCAAGGCGCTGGGGCGCAAGCGCAGCTGGATCATCGTTCCAACGGTGCTCGCCCTTACGCTGTCACTGGTCGCCGTCAATCTGGTCACGCCGCGCTACAAGTCCGAAGCGCGCATCCTGATCGATGGCCGCGAGAACTCCTTCCTGCGGCCGAACGGCGAGCAGAACCAAGAGCGCACCGCGCTCGACGCGGAGGCGGTGACCAGTCAGGTACAGCTGTTGCTGTCGCGCGATCTGGCGCGCGAGATCATCAAGAAGAACAAGCTCGCGGAGCGCCCGGAGTTCGATCCGGTGCTGCAGGGCTTCTCGCCGCTGAAGTCGCTGCTGGCGCTGTTCGGTATCGGCCGTGACCCATTCAGCCTGACCCCGGAAGAGCGGGTGCTCGATGCCTATTACGAGCGCTTCAGCGCCTATGCGGTCGACAAATCCCGCGTGATGGTGATTGAGTTTCAGTCCCAGGATCCCGATCTGGCCGCGCGCGTCGCCAACTCGATCGCCGACGGTTATCTCGTGCTGCAGCAGTCGGCGCGACAGGAGCAGGCCAAATCCGCCAGCACCTGGCTCTCGGGCGAGATCGACAGTCTGCGCAAGAAGGTCTCGGATTCCGAATCGCGCGCCGACGATTTCCGCTCGAAATCGAGCCTGTTCGTCGGCACCAACAACACCACGCTGTCCAACCAGCAGATGGGCGAGCTGAACACGCAGCTCAACAATGCCCGCGCGCAGAAGGCGGATACCGAGACCAAGGCGCGCCTGATCCGCGAAATGATCCAGGGCAACAAGCCGATCGAGGCGTCTGAGGTGCTGAATTCCGAGCTGATCCGCAGGCTGTCCGAGCAGCGCGTGACGCTGCGCGCGCAGCTTGCCGAGCAGTCCTCGACGCTGCTCGACAACCATCCGCGCATCAAGGAACTGAAGGCGCAGCTCGCCGATCTCGATCGGCAGTTGCGCGAAGAGGCGAGCAAGGTGTCGCGCTCGCTGGACAATGATGCCCGTGTTGCCGGCGGCCGGGTCGAGGCGCTGTCCACGAGCCTCGACCAGGTGAAGAAGCAGGCGACGTCGAGCAACGGCCAGGATGTGCAACTCCGCGCGCTCGAGCGTGAGGCCAAGGCGCAGCGCGACCTGCTGGAATCCTATCTCGCCAAGTACCGCGAGGCGACCGCCCGCGAGAATATCGATGGCGCGCCGACCGACGGCCGCATCATCTCGCGCGCCACGGTCTCCAATACACCGGCCTATCCGAAGAAGCTGCCGATCGTGCTGATCACGACGCTGGCGGCGCTGCTGCTGTCCTCCGGCATCATCATCACAGGCGAACTGCTGCGCGTGTCGACGCCGGCTGCAGTCGCCCGCGCGTTCGCGCCGGTCGCTGCAACGGTTCGACGCCGCGAGCCGGTCATGGAGACCATCGTCGAGGATCAGCCGGAACCGGAACCGGAATTGGTGCTGGCACCCGAACTTGCGCCGGAGCCCGAATTGCCTCTGGAGCCCCCGCTTTCTTCAGAGCGTATCGCCGCGCCCGAACGCGCGATCAGCGAGCCGCCACCGTCGCGTGCCGCGTCGGCCGGCGAAATCGACGATGTCGCGACGCGTTTGGTCGAAGCCGGTGCCGCCGCGCACAAGGTCACGATCCTCGGCACAGCTTCCGGCGAGAGCGTCACGCTGACCGCGCTCACGCTCGCCCGCCTGATCGCCCGTCAGGCCAAGGTCGTGCTGGTCGATCTCGTCGCGTCTTCGCCGACGATGCTGGCCGCCTCGGTCGATCCGGCGTCGCCGGGGCTTGCCGAGCTGATGCAGGGCGAGGCGACGTTTGCGCAGATCATCACCAAGGACCGGCAGTCCCGCGTTCAGCTTGTCAGCGCCGGTCGTCCGGGCTTCGACCGCACGCAGCTGCAGTCGCCCCGGCTGACGCTTGCGATCGATGCGTTGCTCAGGGTTTACGACCACGTTCTGCTCGACGCCGGTTCGGCCGTCGATCTGCCCGCCGACCTCTTGACCAAGCAGGCGCAGGCCGTCGTCGTGCCCGACGCCGCGATGGCGCAGGATGCACGCCGGCTGATGGTCGACCAGCTCAGGGCCGTCGGGTTCTCCGAGGTGACGATGCTGAGCAAGCCGTGTCAGCCGTCGGAGGTCGCCGTGCCGCCACGGGTGGCGGCGGCATGACTGGCTCGTTCAAGGTTTAATGCGCCAATACGGGTTCGCGGGCGCTCCGCTCGAGCACCGGCTCGATCCGCAGCCTGATCGCGATCACGGCGCCGACCAGTCCCACCGCCGCGAGCAACAATAGCCCCGCGGTAAATCCGCCCGTGAGATCCTTCAGATATCCCATGGCGAAGGGGCCGGCGAAGCCCGACAGGTTGCCGAGCGAGTTGATCGCGGCAATTCCTGCGGCGGCCGAGGCGCCAGTCAGCATGCCTGCGGGCATCGGCCAGAACATCGGTGGCACCGCCGAGACGCCGATCTGGGCGAGGCAAAGCAGGCCGATGACCAACACCGGGTTTGACACCAGTCCGGCGAGGCCGATCCCGACGGCGGCCAGCACCAGCGCTCCGGCGACATGCATCTTCCTCTCGCCGGTCTGGTCGGAATGACGTCCGAGCAGCACCATGCCGACGGCGCCGAACACGAAGGGGAGTGCCGCGATCAGTCCGGTCTGGGTATCGGTGACGCCGAACGCCTTGATGATGGTGGGCAGGAAGAACGCGACGCCGTAACTGGCGGCATTGAGGCAGAAGTAGACGGCGGCGCAGGCCAGAATTCGCGGGTCGGTCAGCGACTGCAGAACCGAAATATGCTCATTCTGCACCGTTCGCTGGCGTTCGAATTCGAGGGTGTTCTGGATCCAGCTGACCTCGTCCGGCTTCAGCCACGTCGCCTGGCGCGGGAAGTCAGGCAGGAACATCAGGACGGCGAAGCCGACCAGGACGGACGGCAACGCTTCGCAGACGAACAGCCACTGCCAGCCTTGCAGGCCCATCCCCGACAGGTTGAGCAGCAGTCCCGATATCGGTGAGCCGACGATGCTCGAGATCGGGATCGCGAGCATGAACAGGCTGATGACGCGGGCGCGGTACACCGAGGGAAACCAGAGCGTCAGATAGAAGATGATGCCGGGAAAGAATCCGGCTTCGCAGGCGCCGAGCAGCAGGCGGAGGAAGTAGAAGATCCACTCGCTCGATACGCCGCTTGCCGCAGACATCGATGGAATGAAGGCAAATGCCGCTGATACGATGCCCCAGCTGATCATGATGCGGGCGATCCAGCGCCGCGCACCGAAACGTTCCAGCAGGATGTTGGAGGGCACTTCGAAGAAGAAGTAGCCGATGAAGAACAGACCGGCGCCCAGCCCGAACGCAGCCTCGCTCAAGCCGAGCGACGTGTTCATGTGCAGCTTGGCGAAGCCGACATTGACGCGATCGAGATAGGCCACGAAGTAACACAGGATCAGGAACGGGATCAGCCGCCGCATGATCTTGCCGATGGCGCGCTTTTCTACGGTGTCGGTCATTGTTCCCATCCCTGCAGTTTTTGGCTCGGCACGCGGTGAGGCTACGGCCGCATTTTGCTTTCGCTTGCAAGCTACGCGTTCCTCGGTGGGTAGTCGACAGGCGTGCGATCAATGGCAGTTGGGAACGCAGCCACGGTGCAACCGTCATGATGCAGCGCGGCATGAATGTTGGAACCTGGCGGGGCAGGATGGCGAAAAGCCGTGGCCATGTCTGTCAAACTGCCCAGCCCAAGGCGTGCCGAACGGCCGATCGACGTCGATCGGCTCGTCCTAAGGCTCAACGCTCAATGAGGGCGTTCGGCAGATCGTCGCCTGAGCCGAACTTGCCGGAGCTTCAGCGGAACATGCTGCGCAGGTTCTGTGCGATCTCGAGCAGGGCCGGGTTGTGCTTGACGGAACGCTTGGCGCGATTGAAGCCCGAAAACGCGCCCGCTGCCAGTTTTCCCCGCAGGCTGAGCGGAATGAAGCTGTCGAAGATCGCTTCGTCATCCTTGCAGAACAGCCGCTTGTACTCGTCCGAGCCGATGCCGAGGTCGAAGCCGCGGTAATCCTCGCCGGCATGGCGATCGATCATGTCGCGCATCAGGATCAGGCCCGGGCTGAATTTCGAATTGGCCGACATCGTGTAGGTGTTGAACATCATCGAGAACCGATGACCATCGGCGACACCGGCGAAGATCGCGATCACCTCATCGTCGCATTCCAGCGCATGGATGTCGATTGCATGGCGATCGCCGTCAGCGAGCGGCGTCAAGCAGGCGGCGCGGATGAATTGCTCGATGCCGGGCTCGGCGAACACGTCCGGCAGCTTCTGCTCGGCCATCCGCAGTGGCTTGACACGGAAGAACCAGTCGAGCAGGCGGCTGATGTCGGCGCTCTCGGTTGCAACGTGATAGCGGTAGCCGGGCAGCGCCTGCAGCTTGCGTGCCTTGCCCTTCAGCCGGCTGCGGAACGAATTGCTGATCAGCGCTGTGGGCGCCGCGCCCGCTTCCATCACGAGCAGCGGGCAATCGTTGACCGAGGGCTGGTGCGGTAGCAGCGCCAGCGGGTTCGGCAGGTCCTGCCAGCGCAGCGGCTGCTGATGCAGCGCCAGCGCATCGACGCGGGATCGCTCCGCGATCGAAGTGATCAGCGCGGTCATATCCGCTTCGGTCGCGTTGGCGGCGAAATCCTTGTCGCACAGCGGCATGTTGAAGGTCGCGTGCTTGCCGCCCATGAAACTCGCGCACCGCGCGCCCAGGCGCCGTTCGATGGCAAGCGGCAGCAGCATCAGCGGCCGGCGTTCGGCGTCATGGGCGACGACGACGAACGGGCGCAGGCCCTCGCGCTCGCCGACCTGCCGTTGCCAGGCGGCGAGGAAGTCAAAGCGCTGATAGGGAGTGAAGGATTGCCGCGACGTCTCGAAGCCGCGCCAGATCGGCTCGGCAGCAGTGAGATCATGGAAAACGTCGACGCCGGCGATGCGGCTTGCTGTCGACCACGCCCGTGAATCCGCCCTCTGGCCCTCGACCGCAGCAGCCATCGTCATCCCGGAACCCGTTCTTGGCAGGTATCTATTTACAGTTCTGGGGCGGGACCTTCGCAGGGAAATGTCAACAAAGAGTAATAACAATGCGGCAGCCGGCGCGCGGGAACCGCCGGACGGGGGCGGGACCTTGGCGTCGGAAAACAGGCTTTTGCGGCGGGCGCAGATGGAGCTCGCCTATTTCAGCGGCGCCTTCCGGCTGCGGCAGCGCGAGGTCGGCGGCGCCGGCGTGATCCTGCGCTTCGAGCGGGTTCGGCCGGCGAGAACCGCCCGGTTCCAGCCGCTCAAGTCTCGGGAGGTCACGCCAAAATTCCTCCATCGCACGATCCACGCGCTGAAGCGCTGGAACTACGACATCGTCGGGATCGACGAGGCGTGTCGGCGTGCCGTGGCGTTGCCCGAGCGGCGGCGCTTTGCCTGCCTGACATTCGATGGCGGCACCAAGGATTTCATCAGGCATGCCTATCCCGTGCTGGCCGGCCACGACGTCCCCTTCACGTTGTATCTGCCGACGGCCTTTCCCGACGGCGTTGGCGAGGCCTGGTGGCTGGCGCTTGAGGACGTTATCGCACGGGAGAGCCGCATCAGCCTGATGATCGAGGGCAGGGAACAGCACTTTCTGGTCCCGAAGGCGTCCGACAAATACGAGCTGTTCGACGTCCTGTTCAACTGGATGCGCAAGCTGCCGCCGCCGGACCTGTCGTTTGCGATCAACGATCTCGCCCAGCGCTATTCGGTCGACCTCGCGCTATTGTCGCGCGGGATGTCGCTGGATTGGAAGGATCTGGCGAAGCTTGTCGCGGATCCGAAGGTGACGTTCGGCTGCGCCACCGTGAATTATCCGGCGCTGTCGAACCTCAGGGAGTCAGACGCGCGGCGCGAAATGGCGATGGGGAAGGCGGTGGCGGAGACTGCGTTCCGGCGCGACGTCAGGCATTTCGCCTTTCCCTTCGGCGATCGTGAGTCGTTTCGTCGCCAACACGTGGTGATGGCGGAGGAGGCCGGCTTTGCCAGCGCCGTGTCGACCATATCAGGCGTTGTCAAAGCACAGGGACGCACCAACCTCCATGCGCTGCCACGCATTGCCTGGGACGGGCGGGTGCGCTCGTTGCGGATGATGCGGGTGCTGCTGTCGGGCGTCATGTTCGCGCCGGTGCAGCCGACGCGCACTGCGCGGGACTGAGTCCCGTTCTATTGCGCGGTGCTGTTCTCGACCAGCCAACATATAAAAGAATAGCTGGGCACATTTTGTGCATCGTTTTCGCCATGGGGCGGAACGGGGCGGAAGTGCAATGACCGAGGAGGGCCGGCCGACGACGGGTTCGGACGCCGTCCCGCGTGGCGTCGTTCCACCACCCGACCAGCCCCGGCCCGGATCGTGCGAGCCGCGCGGCCCGACCGCGGCCGCGCCAGTCCGCCGCGTGCACAACCCACGCATGGCCGGGCTATTCGACTCGCCGGTGCGCAACATCATCGCGGTCATCGCCTATACGCTTCTGGTGATGGCGATCGCCACCGGTGCCTACATGCGCGTCGGCTGGAGCTTTCGCGACGCCATCTACATGGTGGTCGTGACCGTCTACACCGTCGGTTACAACGAAGTGCGGCCGATCAACACGCCGGCGCTCAACGTCATCACCATCGGCCTGATCGTGTTCGGCTGCACCGGGATCATCTTCCTCACCGGCGCGCTGGTGCAACTGATCACCCAAAGCCAGATCAACCGAACCATAGGTCTGAAGCGCATGAACTCGCAAATCGACGACCTCAAGGACCACGTCATCGTCTGCGGCTTCGGGCGGCTCGGTGCGGTACTGGCGCGCTCGCTGCGAGCCTCCAGCACCGGCTTCGTGCTGATCGAGGAGGGCGAGGCGCGCGCGGCGGAGGCCCGTGCGCAGGGTTACCTCTGCATCCACGGTGACGCCTCCTCGGAGACGGTGCTGCAGGCCGCCGGCGTGATGCGGGCCGCGGCGCTCGCCACCGTGCTCTCCAACCACGCGGTCAACGTCTTCATCACGCTGAGCGCGCGGGCGCTCAACCAGAACCTGTCAATCGTGGCGCGGCGAACGCGCCTCCACCGAGAGCAAACTGCTGCAGGCCGGCGCCGACAAGGTGGTGTTGCCGACCCAAATCGGCGCGGAGCGCATTGCCGAGGTGATCCTGCACGAGGAATCGGCGCGCTTCATCGAGGGGCTGGAGCGCTCGCAGGGCTTTCAACGCACGCTGCACAATTTCGGCATCGAGCTGGAAATGGTCACCGCCGCGCCGCAGAGTGCCGCGGTGCGGATGACGGTTGCGGCGCTGGAGCGCCAGGCCAAGGGCGCGTTCTTCATCGTCCAGATCAACCGCCCTGACGGCGACGTGTTTACCGCGCCGCCGGATACCACCATCATCAACGAGGGCGACGGCGTGGTTCTGATCGGCCGACCCAACCGCGCGGCGCTGTTGACCTCGCTTTTCGAGTCGCGGGTGCGCGGTACGCGCGGGTGAGGGCAGCGATCAGTTCGGGACGCGGTCGGGCCGCAACATCCAGGATATGATCGGCATTGCCGGCAGTACCCAGCCGAGCCCGGCGACAACGTAGAAGATTGCCTGCAGCAGTCCAGAATTGGCGAGCCATGGCGTTTGCGCAATCGTCATGCCGAGCAGCGACCACACCACGACCAGGATGAGCAGGAAAATGGTTCCGAGCAGTTTGCGGGTGCGTAGGGCCATGGTCTGTATACGTAACTCGTGATCTCGGCGGTGCTTGCGCCGCTGGGAGGGCGGACTATAAGGGTCCCGAAAATCCAATCAAGTCAGGGCGAAATGGCCGGTATTTCCGC
This sequence comes from Bradyrhizobium sp. LTSPM299, assembly GCF_000938235.1. NCBI lineage: Bacteria > Pseudomonadati > Pseudomonadota > Alphaproteobacteria > Hyphomicrobiales > Nitrobacteraceae > Bradyrhizobium > Bradyrhizobium sp. LTSPM299. Next base: position 12,543 of record NZ_JYMU01000068.1, on the reverse strand, counting down.
AAAGCCACCGCAGCTCCGCGCCGTCAGGATCTGGCTGTTCTCGGTCGCCGCGCTGATCGCGTTGATGGTGCTGGTCGGCGGCGCCACGCGGCTGACCGAGTCGGGCCTCTCAATCGTCGAATGGAAGCCGGTCAGCGGCTCGTTGCCACCCCTGACCGAGGCGCAATGGACCGAGGCGTTCGAGGGCTACAAGACCATCCCGCAATATCGCGAGCTCAACGCCGGGATGACGCTTCCTGAGTTCAAGACGATCTTCTGGTGGGAGTGGAGCCACCGGCTGCTCGGCCGCGTAATCGGCGTCGCCTATCTGCTGCCGTTCCTGTATTTCCTGTGGCGTGGTGCGGTACGCGGCGAGCTGGGTCGGCGGTTGTGGCTGATCTTCGGGCTCGGCGCGCTGCAGGGCGCCGTCGGCTGGTGGATGGTCGCATCAGGCCTGTCGCAGCGCGTCGAGGTGTCGCAGTATCGGCTCGCGACCCATCTGGTGCTGGCGCTGCTGATCTTCGCCGCCATCGTCTGGACGCTGCGGCGATTGTCGGACCGAGTGCCCGCGATCGCTTCTATCAGGTTGAGGATCACCAGCGCGGTGCTGCTCGTGCTCACCTTCGTGCAGCTCTATTTTGGCGCGCTGGTCGCAGGCCTGCGTGCGGGCAGGGTCTACAATACCTGGCCCGAAATCGACGGCGCGTTGATTCCGTCGGCGGACCGGCTGTGGTTCGAGACGCCGTGGTGGCGCAATTTGTTCGACAACACGCTGACTGTGCAGTTCGAGCATCGCATGACCGCCTATCTGCTGTTCGCGCTGGCGATCGCGCACGCCATCGATGCCGTGCGATCGCGCGCTGGAAGCGGCGTGATCGCGGGCGCGTGGTGGCTGGTCGCCGCCATCACGGTGCAGGCGACGCTCGGCATCCTGACGCTGCTGCATCAGGTGCCGATCGATCTGGCGTTGACGCACCAGGCGGTTGCGATCGTCGTGCTGACGTTCGCGGTGCTGCAGGTGGAGCGGCTCGGTGTGCGCCGGACCGAGCGGGAACAGCCGAAGCTCGTTCCCGTCGGCCAGCCCGGCTGATCCGCTACGACAGGTAATCCAGCCCGATATCGAGCGCGGCCGAGCTGTGGGTCACCCAGCCGACCGAGATCAGGTCGACGCCCGTTGCGGCGATCGCGGCCGCAGTTGCTGCGGTGATGCGGCCGGAGGCCTCGGTGATCGCTTTGCCGCGTGCCATCTCGACCGCCCGCGTGAGCTGCTCGGTCGTCATGTTGTCGAGCAACACGGCATCGACGCCAAGCGTTAGCGCCTCTTCGAGCTGCGACAATGTATCGACCTCAACCTCGACCTTGACCATATGGCCTGTGTTCGCCTTGGCGCGCTCGATCGCGTTACGGATGCCGCCAGCGAGCGCGATGTGGTTGTCCTTGATCAGCACGGCATCGTCGAGCGCGAAGCGGTGATTGCCGCCGCCGCCAGCGCGCACCGCATATTTCTCCAGCGCCCGCAATCCCGGGGTCGTCTTGCGGGTGCAGACGATTTGCGCGCGCGTACCTTTGACGGCCTTGACGAGGGTCGCAGTCGCCGTCGCAACGCCGCTGAGATGGCAGAGGAAATTCAGTGCGGTCCGTTCGGCGGTTAAGAGGCTGCGCGCCGGGCCATCGATGATCGCGATGACCTGGTCGGGCTCGACGGCACTGCCGTCCGGCTGCTCGGCGCGAAGCTCGATTGCCGGCGACACCATCTGAAAGGCAGAGCGCGCAATGTCGAGCCCGGCGACCACGCCGGGCTGGCGTGCCCGCATCACCAACCGGGTCTGCTGGTTGGCAGGCACGATCGCGTCGGCGGTGATATCACCGGCGCGGCCGAGATCCTCGCGGAGCGCAGTCTGCACGATCGGCTCATAGATCAGCGGCAGCAGGGGATTGAGGGTCATGATTTGGCACTCCTGACGGATGGCGTGGATTCGACGATGTCGCGCGCGGCAGCGAGCGCGTCGGTGCGGGTGAAGGATGACGGCACGGCCGACGGAGCGGTGTCCGGAAAATCGGTGCGGAAATGGCCGCCGCGGCTTTCCTCGCGCCTGACCGCGGCAACGGCGATCATCAGGCCGACCAATGCCGCATCGGATGTCGCACCCTGGCCGCGCGCGAGCGGATAGAGCCCGCGGATCGTACGTTCGATCCCGTCCCGATCGCGCAACACGCCAAGCCCCTGGGTGAGGATCGGACGCACGTACGCGGGATCGGCAGCCGGCGGAATTGTCTCGGCGCGCGGCATCGCCGGCGTGCCTTCGCGCGTGCCGGCGACGCTTGCTGCGACCCATTGCGCGCAAACGATCGCTTCCATCAGCGAGTTGCTCGCCAGCCGGTTCGCCCCGTGCAGCCCGGTTCGCGCCGCTTCGCCGCAGGCCCACAATCCCTGCACCGTGCTGCGTCCTTCGCCGTCCACGGCGATACCGCCCATGTGATAGTGGACCGCCGGCCGGATCGGGATCGGATCACGAGCGGGATCGATGCCGGCCATCTTGCAGAACGCGCTGATCACGGGATAGCGCTGCGCGAAGTCCGCGCCGGGATTCTTGCGGGCATCGAGGAAGGTGCGATGTCCGTCGGCGCGGTGGTGCCACACGGCGCGCGCGACGATGTCGCGGGGTGCAAGCTCGGCGCCGGGTTGATCCGCCATGAAGCGCGCTCCGGTCTCGTCGATCAGAACAGCACCGTCGCCGCGGATTGCCTCGGTCAATAGCGGCATCGGTCGCGACGGCCCGTCGAAGGCGGTCGGATGAAACTGGACGAATTCGAGATCAGAGAGTTTTGCGCCGGCATGTGCGGCGAGCGCGAGTCCCTGGCCGAAACATCCGTCCGGATTGGTGCTGTCGGCGAACAGTCCACCGATTCCGCCGGTCGCGATCACGACGCGGTTGCTGACGATTGTCAGCGCGCCGCGGTCGCTCGCCGCCAGCACGCCCCTGACTGCGTTGTCCTCGACCAGAATCCGTCGCGCCTCGACGCCCTCCAGCAAGGTGATCGATGGCGTGCGCCGGACCTCGGCGATCAATGCGCGCATGATCTCGCGGCCGGTGCCGTCGCCGGTGGCGTGCACGATGCGGTTGCGGCCATGCGCGGCTTCCAGCCCGAGGCGCCAGTCGCCGTCGGGCCGGCGGTCGAAGGCGACGCCAAGCTTGGCGAGGCGCTCGACGGCGCCGGGCGCGCCATGGACGATCCGGCTTGCGGCGGCCTCATCACAAAGGCCTGCACCGGCCGCGATCGTATCAGTGAGATGGAGGGCAGGGGCGTCGTCCTCGCCGACAGCAGCGGCAAGGCCGCCCTGCGCCCACATGCTGGAGGCCTCCGCGCCTAGCGGCGACTTCGACAGCAGCACGACCGGCTCGGATGCGAGTGCGAGGGCAGTCATGAGCCCGGCGGCGCCGCCGCCGATGATGACGGGGCGGCCAATCAGATCGGACATATCAGTGCTCATAACGCCAGCATCCTTTCGACGGAACGTCGCGCGCGGTCGGCGATCGCGGGATCGATCGTGACCTCGTGCTGATTGGTTTCCAGCGCGTGACGGATGTTCTTCAGCGTGATCCGCTTCATGTGCGGACAGAGATTGCAGGGGCGGACGAACTCGACATCCGGGTGCAGGGCGGCGATATTGTCGCTCATCGAGCACTCCGTCAGCAGCACCACGCGCGGCGGGCGTTTGGTCTCCACGAACGACTGCATTGCGGCGGTCGAGCCCGAATAATCTGCTTCGGCCACGACCTCGGGCGGGCACTCCGGATGCGCCAGGATGGTGATCCCAGGATGATCCTCGCGAAGCTGGCGGACGTCGTCTGCGGTGAAGAGCTCATGCACCTCGCAATGGCCCTTCCAGGCGATGATTTTCGTCGTCGTCTGCTTGGCGATGTTCTGCGCCAGATATTCATCGGGCAGCATGATGACGCGCTCGACGCCGAGCGATTCCACGACCTTGAGCGCATTGCCCGAGGTGCAGCAAATGTCGGACTCGGCCTTCACCGCGGTCGACGTGTTGACATAGGCGATGACGGGCGCGTCCGGATACCGCGTGCGCATCAGCCGCACGTCTTGCGCCGTGATGGAATCCGCAAGCGAGCAGCCGGCCCTGAGATCGGGGATCAGCACGGTTTTGGCCGGATTCAACAGTTTGGCCGTTTCGGCCATGAAGTGCACGCCGGCGAGCACGATGATGTCGGCGTCGACGTTGGTGGCTTCGCGCGCGAGCAGCAGGCTGTCGCCGACGATATCGGCGACGCCGTGGAAGATTTCCGGCGTCTGGTAGTTGTGCGCCAGCACCACCGCGTTGCGGCGACGTTTCAGGTCGAGGATCGCGTCGACGTCCTCGGCGAAGGTCGCCCATTCGAACGGCGGGATGACCCGTTTGACCCGCTCATAGAGCGGCGCGGTGCGGGCGAGCAGTGCGGTATTGAGGGAAACCATTTATACTCTCCTTGAGCATAAGATGGCTTATACTTAGCCTGAGCATAAGGTCTGTCAAGTGCGCGAAAGCGGGAGCTTGGTGCCGATGACGGCTCGTTCGGCCAGCACGGCGTGACGGAACCGGAACAGCTTGGCCGGCCGCCCGACGGTATCAGCGGCGATTGCGCCAGTTTCTTCAACGAGTTCCTGCTGCTCGATGAGGCGGCGGAAGTTCTGCTTGTGGACCAGCCGGCCTGCAAGCGCCTCAACACTGCGTTGCAGCTGTAGCAGGGTGAACTCGGCCGGCAGGAGCTCGAACACGACGGGACGGTATTTGATCTTGGCGCGCAGCCGCGCGATTCCGGTGGCGAGGATGCGGCGATGATCGGAGGTCATCGGCTTGCCCGGCACGATCGATGCCCCGCGGCCATTCTCCCGTCCGGCTTCCGGGATAAGCGCCGCCTCGTAGAGCAGCTCGTAGCGCTGCAGCACCAGTTCCTCGTTCCAGTCGCGATCGTCGAGACCGAAGGTGATGGCGCAGCGCTGCCAACGCTCGCGCTGCAGCGCCGGTGACGACGCGGATTTTGCCCACACCCTCAGCTTCGGCCCCAGCATCTTGGTGAGGAACACCGGCACGCCCGCGCGATGATCCTCCCACGGGAAATAATCGTACCAGCCGGTCCAATGCGCCTCAAATCCTTCGCCGACCCTGTCCTCCCGCGTGAGGCCGAGATAGCTGATCGAGATGCTGTGCGGGGTCTTGGCGTTGCCGGACCGGCCGCGGTCGGCGAAGGTGTACAACTGCTCGACATAGCCGAGCGGGTGGCCGGTCTGCGCCTCGACCCAGGCCCGCAAGGCGGTCTGCAGCGAGCGGTGGGCGAACTCGAACGGGCCGCTCGGCAGCGCCGATCCGCCTGCGATGGTCATGATCTTCGGTGTGCCGTCGGTGACGGCGACCAGCACCGCGACGAGGTCGGCGGTGGCTGCGTTCCCCGAAGCTGAGGTGCCGGTTTTCTGCGGCGATCTTGCCACGCGATCGTCCCTCGCTAGCAGTAGCCGTAGATGCCGCAGGCGTAGGGCAGGCGATCCCAGTAATCCACATAGGCGCCGCCGTAATAGGGGCCCCCGTAGCTGTAGGAATGACCGTTGCCGTAATAGCCGGGCAGCGAGGACGATCCCGGCAGCAGCGGTTCACCGGGCGCGATTACGAGGACAGGCTTTGAGTTGAGCGGGATCACTTCCGGTTCGACGATCACGAGCTGGCGTCCGCGCCGCACAAAGGTCGGCGGTGCCACCGTGGTGCGATAGCCGTAGTGTGCGTGGGGCAGGCCGGGCGGAAGCTGCCGCGCGGCGCGTTTGGTCGCGACAATGCTATCGGCGGCGTCGGCGGGCGCTATCGCTGATAGCGTGACCGCGAGCGGCAATATCCAGCGCAGCATCAATGCTCTCCCGAATCATCTGGAGCCAATTAATGCCACTTTATGCCGGAATCGGCGTTAACGAGAGGCTTGCCGTTTCCTGCGAATTCGCCGGAGCGGTGCAGGGCACCGCCCCGGAATTGGGGGGCGATCAGGCGTTCAGAGCCTGGTCGAGGTCGGCGAACAGGTCTTCCTTGTCCTCGATGCCGATCGAGAGCCGCACCACGTCGGGCGCCGCGCCGGATTTCACCTTGGCGGCATCGTCGAGCTGGCTGTGCGTGGTAGAGGCCGGGTGGATCACCAGCGAGCGGGTGTCGCCGACATTGGCCAGATGCGAAAACAGCTTCAGGTTCGACACCAGATTGACGCCGGCATCGTAGCCGCCCTTCAGGCTGAAGGTGAACACCGCGCCGGCGCCCTTCGGCGCATATTTGCGCTGCAGACTGTTGTACTTGTCGCCGGGGAGGCCGGCATAATTCACCGCCGAGACCGCGGCATGGGTGGAGAGGAATTCCGCCACCGCCTTGGCGTTGTCGCAGTGCTTCTGCATGCGCAGCGGCAGCGTCTCGATACCGGTCAGGATCATGAAGGCGTTGAACGGCGATAGCGCCGGGCCGAGATCGCGCAGGCCGAGCACGCGGCAGGCGATCGCGAAGGCGAAATTGCCAAAGGTCTCCTGGAGCTTGATGCCGTGATATTCCGGCCGTGGCTCGCTCAGCATCGGATATTTGTTGTCCTTCGCCCAATCGAATGTGCCGGCATCGACGATGATGCCGCCGAGCGAGTTGCCGTGACCGCCGAGAAATTTGGTCAGCGAGTGCACGACGATGTCGGCGCCGTGATCGATCGGCTTGATCAGATAGGGCGAGGCCAGCGTGTTGTCGACGATCAGCGGCACGCCAGCCTTGCGCGCTACGGCTGCGATCGCCTCGATGTCGGTGATGCTGCCGGAGGGATTGGCGATCGACTCGATGAAGATCGCCTTGGTGTGCGGCGTCACCGCGTGCTCGAAGCTTGCGATGTCGTCGGGATCGGCCCAGGCCACGTTCCAGCCGAACGCCTTGAAGGCGTGGGTGAACTGGTTGATCGAGCCGCCATAGAGCTTGCGCGCCGCAATGATCTCGTCACCGGGCCGCATCAGCTGCTGCAGCACCACGAGCTGCGCTGCGTGGCCGGAGGCGACCGCGAGCGCCGCGGTGCCGCCTTCGAGCGCGGCGACGCGCTCCTCAAGCACCGCATTGGTCGGGTTGCCGATGCGGGTATAGATGTTGCCGAAGGCCTGCAGGCCGAACAGCGAGGCGGCATGGTCGGCGTCATTGAAGACGAATGACGTGGTCTGGTAGATCGGCGTCGCCCGCGCGCCGGTGGTGGGATCAGGTTGCGCGCCGGCGTGGACGGCGAGGGTGGAAAATCCCGGAAGGCGATCGGTCATTCTTTGTGTCCTGTTGTGGCCTGGTCGAGAACGCCGGGCATGCTGATGGCGGCGATGTCTGCCGTCAAGGCAGGTTGGCGAGCGTGCTTCGCTATACTATTTGCACGCGACGATTGTTCCGCTGATGCGTCAGGTCGTCTCGGTTCGGTTTTTTGCAGCGCGGTCGGAGGCCGCAGTCTGGCCGCCGCCAAAACTCGTGCGGTTGAGCGACAGCCGCATGCCCTGCGTCGGGACCGGTGCGCGCTTGGAGCTCAGCGTGCGCGAGTTGACGCCCATCCAGGAGATCTCCGACGACAGCCGGCCATACTCGATCTTCGGGCAGCGGTTCATCACGACCTTGAGGCCGGCGGCTTCCGCCTTCTCGGCGGCGGCATCGTCGCGCGCGCCGAGTTGCATCCAGATCACCTTCGGCGGCGGCGACAATGCCAGAGCCTCTTCGACCACCGGCATGATGTGGCTGGAATTGCGGAAGATGTCGATCATGTCGATCGGACGGCCGATGTCGGCGAGCGAGGCCACGAACGGCTTCCCCATCAGCGCCTTGCCGACATGGCCGGGGTTGACCGGGATCATGTCGTAGCCGCGCTGCGCCAGATATTTGAACGCGAAATAGCTCGGCCGCACATTGACCGGCGAGGCGCCGACCATCGCGATCGACTTCACGCTGTTGAGGATGCTGCGGATGTAATCGTCGTCGTAGGCGTCGTGGTTCATTTTTCTTCCGGTTTGTCATTCCGGGGCGATGCGGAGCATCGAACCCGGAATCTCGAGATTCCGGGTTCTCGCTTCGCGAGCCCCGGAATGACGACGCGGGAGTTGCGTCGTCATTTGTCCCGCCATTTCGGCTCGCGCTTCTCGATGAAGGCGCCGATGCCTTCTTCGGCGTCGCGCGCCATCATGTTCTCGGTCATGACCTCGGCGGCATAGCGATAGGCGTCGGCGAGGCTCATCTCGGCCTGGCGATAGAACGCCTCCTTGCCGAGCTTGACGGTGTAGGCCGATTTCAGCGCGACCTGTTGCGCCAGCGCGATCGCGGCATCACGCTCGGTGCCTGCGGGCACCACGCGATTGATCAGCCCGATGCTTTGCGCGGTGGCAGCCGTGATTGGCTCGCCGGTGAGCAGCATCTCCATCGCCTGCTTGCGCGGCACGTTGCGCGAGAGTGCCACCATCGGCGTCGAGCAGAACAGGCCGATGTCAACGCCCGGCGTCGCGAACGTCGCGATCTCGGAGGCGACAGCGAGATCGCAGCTTGCGACGAGTTGGCAGCCGGCCGCGGTGGCAATGCCCTGGACCGCAGCGACCACCGGCTTCGGCAGCTGCACGACAGTCTGCATCATCATGCTGCACGCGGTCATGATCTCCGCGAAATAGGCACGGCCGCGATCGGGATCGGTGCGGCGCGCGGTCAGTTCCTTCATGTCGTGGCCGGCGGAGAAGGCAGCGCCATTGGCGGCGATCACGACGCCACGGATCGACTTGTCGCCAGCGGTGTCCTTCAGCGCAGCGTGCAACTCGCCGATCAGTCCTTCAGACAGGCTGTTACGCGCGGCGGGGCGATTGAGCGTCAGTACCGCAATACTGCCCACGGTCTCGCGCAGCAGGATCGGGGTTTGTGGCGCTGGCGCGCGGGCGGCTTGGGCGGACATGGTTAAATTCCACTAGGGTCTATATGACAACTTAATGTAACAGGCAGGCTGAAGCGAGGGCAGGGGCGGCATGGCAATTGCGAAAATGAGCGTGGCCGAACTGGAGGAGTTCCTGCGCAGGGAGTTTCCGCAGGCGTTCGCCAGTGACGATATCAGGATCGAAAGCGCCGACGGCGAAACCTGTTTGCTGCGACAGCGCTTCAGCGAGCGCATGTTGCGGCCGGGCGGCACGGTGTCTGGACCCACGTTGATGGGGCTCGCCGATTTCGCGATGTACGTGGTGCTGCTGTCGGCGATAGGCCCGATCGGCCTCGCCGTGACAACCAATCTCAACATCAATTTCCTGCGCAAGGGCCTGCCGGGGCAGGATGTGCTCGCGGTGGCGAAGCTGCTCAAGCTCGGCAAGCGGCTTGCGGTCGGCGAGGTCAACCTGTTGTCCGGCACGTCGCCCGATCCGATTGCCCACGTCACGGCGACCTATTCCATTCCAAATACATAAGCATTTTGACGGTACTATTGCACCATATTTATAAGCTATTGAATTGGCTTGGCTAATTCTGAAGATGAAGCGTTGACGTGCGCGCGCGGCTTCTCTAGACATCCGCCCAGTTCGGCGCATACGGCGCCGATTTCTTTTTTCACGGATCCCAACATGAGCACGTTCTCGGCCAAGCCCGCCGATGTGACGAAGAAGTGGGTACTGATCGACGCCAAGGGTCTGGTCGTCGGCCGTCTCGCCACTCTCGTCGCCATGCGTCTGCGCGGCAAACACCTGCCCACCTACACCCCGCATGTCGATTGCGGCGACAACGTCATCATCGTCAACGCCGCCCATGTGGTGCTGACCGGTCGCAAGCGCGAGCAGAAGGTGTACTACAAGCACACCGGCTTCATCGGTGGCATCAAGGAGCGCACCGCGAAGCAGATCCTCGAGGGTCGTTTCCCCGAGCGCGTCGTCGAAAAGGCGATCGAGCGCATGATCCCGCGCGGCCCGCTCGGCCGCATGCAGATGGGCAATCTGCGCGTCTATCCCGGCGCCGAGCATCCGCATGAAGCGCAGACCCCCGAGAAGGTCGATATCGCTTCCCTGAACCGCAAGAACACGAGGGCCGCATAAATGTCCGATACGTTGCAGTCCCTCGATCAGCTTTCGCAGGTCAAGCCGGTCGCTCCCGAAGCGCCGAAATACATCAAGAAGGTCGACAAGCTCAACCGCGCCTACGCCACCGGCAAGCGCAAGGACGCGGTCGCCCGCGTCTGGATCAAGCCGGGTGCCGGCAAGATCTCCGTCAACACCCGCGATGTCGAAATCTACTTCGCCCGTCCGGTGCTGCGCATGATGATCCAGCAGCCGCTGGTCGCAGCCGCGCGCAACGGCCAGTACGACGTGATCTGCACCGTCGCCGGCGGCGGTCTCTCCGGCCAGGCCGGTGCCGTCAGACACGGCATCTCGAAGGCGTTGACGAACTTCGAACCCGAACTGCGCGGCGTGCTCAAGAAGGGCGGCTTCCTGACCCGTGACTCCCGCGTGGTCGAGCGCAAGAAGTACGGCAAGGCCAAGGCGCGCAAGTCGTTCCAGTTCTCGAAGCGCTAATTCGAGTCCTAAAATTCGCGGCAATTGCCGCAAACATCGATCGGAAGAGGGCGCTGGGAAGCGCCCTTTTTCTTTGGGTGCGCCAGGCATGGCGCGGAGCGGCGTGACTGGGGCGATTTGGTCGGAGTGGTGTCTGACCGATGACTTGGAGGTGAGAGTCCTCTACGGACCCTGGTGATAGGAACCGTTAGCCTAACAGCAAGGGCGTCGTCGCGAGGCGGGGTCTGAAGGAAGCTGTAAGCAAAGTGCCGGCCTGACGAACAGCAAGCGCATATGAGGCGTCCGCACCTGGGCGAGGGAGCCCAAAAGCCCAAAGCCCGATATCACCCGGAAGGTGCGGCCGTAGATGCGACAGGTATATGGCACGAAGGTCATGCGTCTTACCCTGGGAGGTCTGTCGTGCTGCCCCCGGCAACGGGTGTGCTACCGGCGTCGCAAGGCGCCGGGATGGGACGGCAGAAGTCAGCCGAGGCTGTAGTAGCCGGCAGCACCAAGCCGGCGAAGGGCCGAACGTCGAGTACCGGAGGAGGCCGGTCTGTCGATGGTGCCAACAGATGCAGACGATGACGCTGAGATGCGTCGTGCCCATCCCGAGGGTAGCGGCCGGAAGCCGCCAGAGCAGGGAATGGGTGCATCAATCGCCACGGCGAGATCGCAACCTTCCGCTCCGGAGGTGGAAGTGCGGCTGATGGAGGAGATCGTCAGCCGAGCGAACATGATGGCGGCCTACCATCGGGTGATGGCGAACAAGGGCGCTGCGGGCATCGACAGGATGGCCGTGGAGCAGTTGCAGCCGCACCTGAAGGAGCACTGGCCGCGCATCAAGGAAGAACTGCTGGAAGGCCGCTACCGGCCGCAGCCGGTGCGCGGGGTGGAAATCCCCAAGCCCGGCGGAGGGATGCGCCAACTCGGCATCCCGACGGTGGTGGATCGGCTGATCCAGCAGGCGATGCATCAGGTGCTGATGCCGCTGTTCGATCCAGACTTCTCCGAGGCTTGGTACGGCTTCCGTCCGGGGCGCAGCGCGCACGGTGCGGTACTTGCCGCGCAGGCGCACGTGGCCGAGGGTCGGCGCTTCGTCGTCGACCTCGATCTGGAGAAGTTCTTCGACCGGGTGAACCATGACGTGCTGATGGCACGGGTGGCGCGCCGGGTTGCGGACAAACGGGTGCTGCGGCTGATCCGCCGCTACCTGCAGGCTGGATTGATGACGGGCGGGATTACGCCGGCGCGGAGCGAAGGCACGCCACAAGGCGGACCTCTGTCGCCACTGCTGTCGAATATCCTGCTCGACGATCTGGACAAGGAACTCGAACGACGAGGCCATGCCTTCTGCCGTTACGCTGACGACTGCAACATCTATGTTCGGACGCGGCGGGCCGGCGAGCGGGTGATGGCATCGATCACGCGATTCCTGACCGGGCGACTGCGGCTCAAGGTCAACGCAGCGAAAAGCGCGGTTGACCGTCCCTGGGTGCGGACCTTCCTCGGCTTTACCATGACCGCCCACCAGCAACCGCGCCTTCGGGTGGCGGTCAAGAGCGTGAAGCGGTTGCGGAGCAAGCTGAGGACGACACTGCGCCAAGGGCGTGGACGAACTCTGGCATCGACCGTCAAAACCTTAACCCCCATCCTGCGCGGCTGGCTGCAATACTTCCGGCTGGCGGAGGCCAAAGGGGTGTTCGAGGAGCTTGACGGCTGGATGCGGCGCAAATTGCGCTGCGTCCTCTGGCGCCAGTGGAAACGACCTCGGACACGCCTCAGACGCTTGATGCAACGTGGGCTCGATCCGGAGCGGGCATGGCGGTCGGCCTCCAATGGCCGCGGTCCTTGGTGGAATGCCGGGGCCAGCCACATGAACGATGCCTATCGCGCCGCCTTCTTTGCGCAACTCGGTCTTCCGTCCCTCATCGGATTGCACCGCCACCTCAATCGTGCCTGACGAACCGCCGTATACGGGACCGTACGTACAGTGGTGTGGGAGGGGGAAGCCGCAAGGCTTCCTCCTACCCGATC
>NZ_JYMU01000067.1:0-6487 GCF_000938235.1 Bradyrhizobium sp. LTSPM299 | reverse complement strand
TACGCAAGAAGCGCGTAATCCGCATCTCGCCCGCGCGATTGCCTCCCACGCGACGCACACTAATACCGGATTGCCCGACACTGACCAAACGGGCCAGCAAGCCGGCCCCCCTTTTTCCAGGCGCCGGTCGCCAAACCGTCCCAAACCGCCTTCCATGCCTGTTCCCCGAATGTTGCGGGGCCATCATCGATTCAGAGAATGGGACGCTCCGCAAGGGCGCGTCTGGAGATGTGTGCATATCGTAGGGCCGAGCCGGGCGATGACACCAACCCCGTGCAACCCTACGCCGCCCGTCGCCGCTCGCGCAGCGCGTTGCCGAACGCCTCGAACAGCGCGCGGTTGATCGGGTTGCGTTGCGGGTCGTATTCGGCGTGCCACTGCACGCCGAGCGCGAAGGTGGGCGCGTCGGCGATGCGGATCGCCTCGATGGTGCCGTCCTCGGCGATGCCCTCGATCACGACGCGCTTGCCGGGCTCGAGGATGCCCTGTCCGTGCAGCGAATTGACCCGGATGGACTCGCGCCCGAGGATGGTTGCGAATGCGCCACCCGGCGTCAGCGTGACGTCGTGACGATCGGCAAACACGACCGTGGGGTCGGGATGGATCTCGCCATTCTCGAGCCGCGGCATGCGGTGGTTGATGCGGCCAGGGATCTCGCGAATCTCCGGATGCAGCGAACCGCCGAACGCAACGTTCATCTCCTGCAGGCCGCGGCAGATGCCGAAGATCGGGACACCCCGCGCGACGCAGGCCTCCGACAGCGCCAGCGCGACATCGTCGCGGTGCAAATCGTAAGGCTCGTGGGCGGCGCAAGGCTCGGTGTTGAAGCGCGTCGGATGCACATTGGCGCGCGCCCCGGTCAGCACCACGCCATCGACCACGTCGAGCAAGGCTGCGACGTCGGTGATCTCAGGAGTTCCCGCAAACATCAGCGGCACTGCGCCCGAGATCTCGGCAACAGCGCGAAGATTGCGCTCTCCGACCATCTGGACCGTGAAACGATTTTCAAGGCGATGGGCGTTTCCGATCACGCCGACCACGGGTCGTCTCATTATTCAAGTCTCGCGCAATGATTTTCTACGTTTTCCACGTTTCGGAGACGATCATGCCTTTGAGTTCCCGCCGGATCAACTGTCTATATCTGCACAGCACAACTTGCAGCCCTGCACAAAACCGGGTCCAGGCGGCCCCCTCCCGGCCTTGGCCGGGCCGGCTGCGGCCTCGGCACGGCCTGCTCGCCCGGTGCGGCAATCCGTCGGCGTCAAACCCGGCCGGCAGCTTGATCCCCGCCGGGTTTTCGCCAAAGACTGCCTTGGACACCGCCGCGAGAGAGGGAATCACCCGTGACTGATTCGGCTGACAATCGCCTGCAGGCCCGCAACGACATGGCGTGGGCGATCGCCGTCGGCGGCATCGGCGCCGTGCTGTTCGCGGCGCTGTTGCTGTTCACCTGGAACTTCGCCGCGACGCTGTTCCTGCTGTTTTCCGGCGTGCTGCTCGGCGTCGGCCTGAACGCGATGAGCAGCCTGCTCGGCCACCTCGTCAAATTGCCGCACGCGTTGCGGCTTGCGATCGTCTGCCTCGCGCTGGCGGGGCTGCTGTCCGGGATCGTCTTCCTCGGCGGCACCACCATCGCGGAACAGGCGACGGTGCTCAGCAACACCATCAAGTCGCAGCTCGGTAGCGTGAAGAATTTCCTCGAACAGCACGGCGTCGACACCAGCTATCTCGATTTCGCCAATGCGGTCGGCGAAGCGAAGCCGGAAGGAACTGCCGCGGCGACGACTGCGCCCGCCGCGACCCCGGCCCGTAACCTGCCGAGCGCCGGTGCGCTCGCCTCCAGCGGCGGCGCGATCATCAGCCAGACGCTGAAGGTGCTGCTCGGCACCGTCAGCGTGGTCGGCAACTTCTTCATCGTGCTGTTCCTCGGGCTCGCCTTCGCGGCGCAGCCCGGCATCTACCGCGCAGGATTGCTGTTCATCGCACCGGCCAAGTACCGCAACGAGGCGACCGCGATCGTCGACCGCATCGGCGAGACGCTGGAGCGCTGGCTGATCGCGCAGATCATCACGATGGTGGCGGTGTTCCTCGTCACCTGGATTGGGCTGGCCATCATCGGCATCCCGAGCTCGTTCATCCTCGGCATCCAGGCCGGCCTGCTGGCTTTCATCCCGACGGTCGGCGCGATCCTCGGCGGGGTCATCGTGGTGCTGGCGAGCCTCGCCACCGGCTGGATTGCGGCGCTGTCCGCCTTCATCCTGTTCCTCGGCGTGCACGCGATGGAAAGCTACGTGCTGACGCCGATCATCCAGCGTCAGGCGCTCGACATCCCCCCCGCCACGCTGTTTGCGTTCCAGATCCTGCTCGGCGTCGTGTTCGGCATCTGGGGGCTGGCGCTGGCGCTGCCGCTGATGGCGATCGCCAAGGTGATGATCGACCACTTCAAGGCGGAGGACGCCTCACCTGCGCAAGCCACGTAAGATTGCCTCAAGCAGTGAGCACGGTCTCGGTGTGCTCGACCTCAGGCGGCGCTGCGAAGTAAGGGCCGACCAGCGCGCGCCAGGCAGCGAAATCCTCCGAGCCGCGGAAATCGACGGTGTGGTTCTCCACCGTCTCCCACTTCGCCATCAGCCGATAGCGCGACGGCTTCTCGATCGAGCGGTGCAGCTCAAATCCCTTGCCACCCTTGGCGCGCAGGAACAGCGGACGCGCCTTTGCGACCGCAGCTTCAAAATCAGCCTCGCTGCCGGGCTTGACGTCGATGAGTGCGATTTCCGTGATCATTGGGCGTTGGCCTCTCTCTGGGAATGCCCGTCTCTAGCCCAGCCGGCCAAAAAGAAAAAGGCGCCTTCGTGGGCGCCCTTGTTCGTAGGGGCTCGCCGATGTTCAGCCGAACATCAGCCCGGTGACAAAAACCGCCAGCATGGCGCCAATCAGCAACAGCATCGGCCAGCGGCGCGTCGGCTGGCTGTAGCGGCCCTGCGCGCGGCGTTCGGCGATCAGCGCCGTCTCGTATTCATCCGAGTTCGAGAACAAGCAAGCGAATCCGCCACGCGTCGAAGCAGCGTCGGCTTCGAGCGACATCAGGGCTGCCTGCGGGTTTCGTGTACGTATCGACTCCATGCCCTCAAGGATGGAGCCGGATGGTTAATCAATGATTACCATCATTCGTCATTGGACGGTCGCGGGCTTGTGGCGCGCCGACGCAGGCAGGCCCGCGGTCTTGCGCCGCCAGTTCTCCAGAGACAGCGGCAGCTCTTCGGCCGCCTCGACCCGATTGCGGCCGCTGCGCTTGGCCTGGTACAGCGCGGTATCGGCCGAAGCGAGCAGCACCTCCAGCTCGGTCCCGGCCGGCCCACCGGCGACGCCGATGCTGACGGTGGTGTCGACCGCACCTTCCTCGCAGGTAATGCCGCTGGTCTCAAAGGCCTCGCGCACGCGCTCGGCGACCAGAACGCCCTCGTCCAGCGAACACGGCAAAAGTGCTGCGAATTCCTCACCGCCGATGCGACCGGAGAGATCGCTGATGCGGAGATTGTTGACGACCACGGCGGCGAACAGCTTCAGGATCTCGTCGCCGGCGGGATGACCGAAGCGGTCGTTGATCGACTTGAAATGGTCGATGTCGAAGATCATCGCCGTGACCGGACGACCGGCATTGGCCTCGCGCTCGATCACCCGCGTGCAGGCTTCCGAGAAGCCGCGCCGGTTGAGCATGCCGCTGAGCGGATCGATCGACGCGGCCGTCTTGTGCACGGCCACCGCGCGGTCCGACACCATCATGAAGATCACGAACACGGTTCCGATCGCATACAACACGAGCTCGACCGAGAACAACGTGACCCAGAAGCTGGTGGCGAAATTCTCCTCGTTCCCGCGCAAGAGGTCGCCGAGCAGAATGGGCAGCATCAACACGCAGCCATGCGCGACCGGCACGACGATCGCGGGCCAGCGCTTTTGCATCGCGCGGCGGCGCTCGTTCCACAATTCGGCGGCCGTCAGCGCGGCGTAGATCGCGACGATTGCAGCCCCGATCGTCAGGCGGGTTGCGGAATCCTCCACCATCGTCACGGCCCCGATCCAGGCGATCGGGCCGAGCATCAGGCCCGGCAAATTGGGCTTGCGGCCGTGAAACACGCGCGAGGCGTTCCAGACCATGCCGCATGCGGCAAAGCCGACCGCGTTCAGCGCGAGCAAGATCGACGTGCCGAGCGCGGAGCCGCCGACCGTGCACAGCGCAACCGAGGCGGCGCCGAGCAGATAGGCGGTGCCCCACCATTTCAACGCGGGGATATTCTCCTGCCTGCCGAAGAACATCAGCATGGCGCCGAGCATGCCCGCGACCATGGTGGCGAACAAATAAAGCGTCGACGTGTCGAACGACATGATCTGACCCCAGCCAGTGTGATGCAACGTCCGCAGGCGCAATTCTTAAATGATGATGCAGCGCTACTGCTGATGCACAGGCTAGAAGGTCCGAGTTCCAATTTCGTTTGCACGCATACGCAAGTTTTCAAGAAAAACTGCGTTAATTCAGTTCTAAATGATCGGGTAGGAGGAAGCCTTGCGGCTTCCCCCTCCCACACCACTGTACGTACGGTCCCGTATACGGCGGTTCGTCAGGCACGATTGAGGTGGCGGTGCAATCCGATGAGGGACGGAAGACCGAGTTGCGCAAAGAAGGCGGCGCGATAGGCATCGTTCATGTGGCTGGCCCCGGCATTCCACCAAGGACCGCGGCCATTGGAGGCCGACCGCCATGCCCGCTCCGGATCGAGCCCACGTTGCATCAAGCGTCTGAGGCGTGTCCGAGGTCGTTTCCACTGGCGCCAGAGGACGCAGCGCAATTTGCGCCGCATCCAGCCGTCAAGCTCCTCGAACACCCCTTTGGCCTCCGCCAGCCGGAAGTATTGCAGCCAGCCGCGCAGGATGGGGGTTAAGGTTTTGACGGTCGATGCCAGAGTTCGTCCACGCCCTTGGCGCAGTGTCGTCCTCAGCTTGCTCCGCAACCGCTTCACGCTCTTGACCGCCACCCGAAGGCGCGGTTGCTGGTGGGCGGTCATGGTAAAGCCGAGGAAGGTCCGCACCCAGGGACGGTCAACCGCGCTTTTCGCTGCGTTGACCTTGAGCCGCAGTCGCCCGGTCAGGAATCGCGTGATCGATGCCATCACCCGCTCGCCGGCCCGCCGCGTCCGAACATAGATGTTGCAGTCGTCAGCGTAACGGCAGAAGGCATGGCCTCGTCGTTCGAGTTCCTTGTCCAGATCGTCGAGCAGGATATTCGACAGCAGTGGCGACAGAGGTCCGCCTTGTGGCGTGCCTTCGCTCCGCGCCGGCGTAATCCCGCCCGTCATCAATCCAGCCTGCAGGTAGCGGCGGATCAGCCGCAGCACCCGTTTGTCCGCAACCCGGCGCGCCACCCGTGCCATCAGCACGTCATGGTTCACCCGGTCGAAGAACTTCTCCAGATCGAGGTCGACGACGAAGCGCCGACCCTCGGCCACGTGCGCCTGCGCGGCAAGTACCGCACCGTGCGCGCTGCGCCCCGGACGGAAGCCGTACCAAGCCTCGGAGAAGTCTGGATCGAACAGCGGCATCAGCACCTGATGCATCGCCTGCTGGATCAGCCGATCCACCACCGTCGGGATGCCGAGTTGGCGCATCCCTCCGCCGGGCTTGGGGATTTCCACCCCGCGCACCGGCTGCGGCCGGTAGCGGCCTTCCAGCAGTTCTTCCTTGATGCGCGGCCAGTGCTCCTTCAGGTGCGGCTGCAACTGCTCCACGGCCATCCTGTCGATGCCCGCAGCGCCCTTGTTCGCCATCACCCGATGGTAGGCCGCCATCATGTTCGCTCGGCTGACGATCTCCTCCATCAGCCGCACTTCCACCTCCGGAGCGGAAGGTTGCGATCTCGCCGTGGCGATTGATGCACCCATTCCCTGCTCTGGCGGCTTCCGGCCGCTACCCTCGGGATGGGCACGACGCATCTCAGCGTCATCGTCTGCATCTGTTGGCACCATCGACAGACCGGCCTCCTCCGGTACTCGACGTTCGGCCCTTCGCCGGCTTGGTGCTGCCGGCTACTACAGCCTCGGCTGACTTCTGCCGTCCCATCCCGGCGCCTTGCGACGCCGGTAGCACACCCGTTGCCGGGGGCAGCACGACAGACCTCCCAGGGTAAGACGCATGACCTTCGTGCCATATACCTGTCGCATCTACGGCCGCACCTTCCGGGTGATATCGGGCTTTGGGCTTTTGGGCTCCCTCGCCCAGGTGCGGACGCCTCATATGCGCTTGCTGTTCGTCAGGCCGGCACTTTGCTTACAGCTTCCTTCAGACCCCGCCTCGCGACGACGCCCTTGCTGTTAGGCTAACGGTTCCTATCACCAGGGTCCGTAGAGGACTCTCACCTCCAAGTCATCGGTCAGACACCACTCCGACCAAATCGCCCCAGTCACGCCGCTCCGCGCCATGCCTGGCGCACCCA
>NZ_JYMU01000066.1:0-53302 GCF_000938235.1 Bradyrhizobium sp. LTSPM299 | reverse complement strand
CTGATCATGTGCGGCGGCGCCGGCACGCGGCTGTGGCCGGCCTCGCGCGAGGTGCATCCGAAGCAGTTCCTGTCGCTGTTCGGGACGCGCTCGACCTTCCAGGAGACGCTGCTGCGGGTTTCGGACGCGGCGGTGTTCGAGTGCCCGATCGTGATCACCAACGAGGCCTACCGCTTCATGGTGCTGGAGCAACTGGCCGAGATCGGCCGCGAGGCCGATGTGCTGCTGGAGCCGATGCGGCGCGATTCAGGTCCGGCGATTGCGGCCAGTGCGGTATTCGCGCAAAGCCGCGACAAGGATGCGATCGTGCTGGCGCTCGCCGCCGATCATCTGCTGCGCGACACCGATGCCTTCGTGGCGGCCTGCCGCGCGGGACTGGTGGCCGCGGAAACGGGCCGCATCGTGACCTTCGGCGTCAAGCCGGAGCGGCCTGCCACCGAATATGGCTATATCAATCCCGGCGAGGTTGTCGCCGGCGAGGTGCGTGCGGTCGCAAAATTCGTCGAGAAGCCGGATGCGGCGACTGCGGCCAGTTATATCGATGCCGGCTATCTCTGGAACAGCGGCAACTTCATGTTCCGCGCCGCGATGCTGCTTGACGAATACCGCAACGTTGATGCGGACAGCATTGCCTCTGTCGAGGAGTCGGTTGCGAAGGCCGGACACGATCTCGGCTTCGTCAAGCTCGATGCACAGGCCTTTGCTGCGGCGAAAGCGATCTCGATCGACTATGCCGTCATGGAGAAGACGGCGCATGCGGCGGTGGTGCCGGTGGCGTGCGGCTGGTCGGACATCGGCTCGTGGCGCCAGGTCTGGGAGCTCTCCGACAAGGACAGCCAGGGCAACGCGGCGCGCGGGGCTGCCGTGTTCGAGGATTCCCGCAATTGCAACGTCACGACCGACCGCGCGCTGGTCGCGCTCGAAGGCGTCGACGATCTTGTCGTCGTCGCAACCCAGGATGCCGTGCTGGTGTCGCGGCAGCAGAACGCCAACGGGCTGAAGCGGCTGGTCGCCAAACTGAGGGTGACGGCGCCCGAGGTGACTGAGAACCACATCAAGGTGCATCGTCCCTGGGGCTCCTATCAGGCGGTCGACAATGGCGACCGCCACCAGGTCAAGCGCATCATTGTCAAGCCGGGCGGACGGCTGTCGCTGCAGAAGCATCACCACCGCTCCGAGCACTGGATCGTGGTGCGCGGTACGGCGCAGGTGACCGTCAACGAGCTGGTCAAGACCGTGCACGAGAACGAATCGATCTACATCCCGATCGGCGCAGTGCACCGGCTGGAGAACCCCGGCAAGATCCAGCTCGAGCTGATCGAGGTGCAGACCGGCAGTTACTTTGGCGAGGACGATATCATCCGCATCGAGGACGATTATCAGCGCGCGTGAGACCGTTTGGTCGTGACGCGATCGGCCCGGATCGCGTCACGCCCCAATCTCGTTCGCCGTCTCACGCGTATCCGCTCGGATTGCTGCTCTGCCAGCGCCAGTGGTCCGCGCACATCGTCTCGAGCGACCGGGTCGCCTTCCACCCGAGCAATTTCGATGCGTAGTCGGTCGCGGCATAATAGGCGTCGATGTCGCCGGGGCGGCGGGGCTTGACGTCGTAGGGGATCGGCCTGCCGCTTGCCGCTTCGAAGGCGCTGATGACGTCGAGAACGCTGCTGCCGGCGCCAGTGCCGAGATTGACCGCAAAGCATTGCGGCGTGTCGAGCAGTTTCAGCGCAGACACATGGCCTGCGGCGAGGTCCATCACGTGGATGTAGTCGCGCACGCCGGTGCCGTCGGGCGTGTCGTAGTCGTTGCCCCAGACATTGAGCCGCTCGCGCCGCCCGATCGCGACCTGGGCGACGAACGGGACGAGATTGTTCGGAACGCCCTTCGGATCTTCACCGATCAGGCCGCTTTCATGCGCGCCGACCGGATTGAAGTAACGCAGGATCGCGATTGCCCAGTTATTGTCGCTGACATATTGGTCGCGCAGCATCTCCTCGATCATCAGCTTGGTACGGCCGTAGGGATTGACCGCCTGAAGCGGGTGCTCTTCGGTGTAGGGCAGGAACTGCGGCGTGCCATAGACGGTCGCCGATGAGCTGAACACGATCTTGCGCACGCCGGTGGCCCGCATCGCGCGCAGCAGCCGATGCGACCCGATCACGTTCTGGTCGTAATATTCGAGCGGATCGGCGACCGAATCCTGCACAGATTTCAGGCCTGCGAAATGCATCACGGCGGTGCAGCGGTGCTGCGCCAACGCCTTTTCGAGGGCGGCCTGGTCGCGCACGTCGCCCTCGACCACGCTCAACGGTTTGCCGCAGATCGTCTGTACCCGTTCGAGTGCTTTCGGGCTGCTGTTTGAGAAATTGTCGAAGACAACGACGTCTTCACCGGCCGACAACAGCGCGACGCAAGCGTGTGAGCCGATATAGCCGGCGCCTCCGGTGACCAGGATCATGCGATGTCTCTGCGTTGTGCGACGGAGCGTGACGCGACGGCGTTGCCCGCGCTCTCGCAGCCTTCATAGCATTGCAGTTTTTTCGACGCCAAGCGCTGTTTGTCGTTATGGCGAATATCTGATCCGCGCGAGGCAAAAAGCTCACGCATGTTCGAAATATTCACGCACGCGGATCGTCGACGTTGCGTGGTTAAGTATCCGGCGGATTGTCCCGGTAGTTTCCTCGCGCGGTCGATCTGATCCTGCACAATCGCCAGGACGAGCCTGCCGGCCCCGATGCCGCAAACACCGCCTACGGCCTTCACCAGCGCGTCGAGCAGGCGGCCGTGGCGATCCGGCGTCAGCAGCTGCAGCGCTTCCAGTGCGAACGCGCTTCCGACGACAATCACAACGATCGCCAGCGTGCGCCGGGGATAGCCAAGCACCAGCGCCAAGCCCAGCAGCGCAAAGGCCGCGAAATGCTCAAGCTGCGCGCCGGCAATCGACGGCCGGTCGTTGATCGGCGACAGCGTCACAAACGCGATAAAGGCGAGTGCCAGCCAGCCCGCGATACGGGAAATTCTCTGGATCATAATGGATAGGGGTAGGCGACGGCTGATCCGATCGCAACTCACGTTCCCTCGCCAGGCACCGTTTACCGAACCGATCGGCAATTATCGTTAATACCGCGGGGCCCGTCCTCCGGCGTGTCTGGTCGCTCCAAATCTGCTATCAAGCCGGGAAATGACCAAAAAGTAACATTGCACCTGTTGGCCCGTTCATAACCCGTTCAGCGCCGAAAGCCTCATTTGATGACGAATATCGCAATACTCACTCCCGGAGGCCAACGTGCGTCTGCTTGTCGTTGAGGATGATCCCGATCTGAACCGCCAGCTTACGACGGCGCTGACGGATGCCGGCTATGTGGTCGATCGCGCGTTCGACGGCGAGGAGGGGCATTTCCTTGGCGACAGCGAACCCTATGACGCGGTTGTGCTGGATATCGGCCTGCCGAAGATGGACGGCATCTCGGTGCTGGAGGCCTGGCGACGGAACAAGCGGGCAATGCCGGTGCTGATTCTCACCGCGCGCGACCGCTGGAGCGACAAGGTCCAGGGCTTTGACGCCGGCGCCGACGACTATGTGGCAAAGCCGTTCCACCTCGAGGAGGTGCTGGCACGGATCCGCGCGCTGCTGCGCCGCTCGACCGGGCACGCCCAGGTCGAACTGGTCTGCGGGCCGGTTGCATTGAACACGCGCACCAAGCGCGTCACAGTCAATGGCAACCCGATCAAGCTGACATCGCATGAATACAATCTGCTCGACTATCTGATGCACCATACCGGTCGGGTGGTTTCCCGCACCGAGCTGGTCGAGCACCTCTACGACCAGGACTTCGATCGCGACTCCAACACGATCGAGGTGTTCGTCGGCCGCATCCGCAAGAAGCTGGAAGTGGATATCATCCAGACCGTGCGGGGCCTGGGCTACATGCTGGCGCCGCCGTCCGGCGCTTGATCGGCGCCTCGGCATCGGCATGATCCGGCCTCTATAGCCCCGTTCCGATGGAATCGGAACGGGGCTATAGATTCCTGTTTCTTGTTTTGACGCGTTTTCTTGACGCGAACCGGTATCCACTTCGCTCGAAAACGCTCTTGAGGACTGGATTCGCCATGTCGAGGCCTGCTGACATGATTCTCGTGCCCTGATGCGCGGAAGCTCGCTTGCGACCCGCCTGTTCGTCTCGGCGACCGCCTGGGTGGTGGTGATCCTTGCGATCACCGGCGTCATTTTGTCGTCGGTCTACCGCGACGCGACCGAGCGCGCCTTCGATCGCCGTCTCAACCTCTATTTGCGCACGCTGATCGCCGAAGTCGCCACTCCGGACGAGCCGCCGGACCGCCAGTTCCAGTCGCTCGGCGAGCCGCTGTTCGACCTGCCGCTGTCCGGCTGGTACTGGCAGATCACCCGCACCGACACCGAGAAGGGCGAAACCCGCGCCTCGCGTTCGCTGTGGGACAAGAAGCTGCCGAAACTCGAGGAGCACGGCGCGGAATTGACCGCCGCCGGCGTTCGCCTCGGTTATGTCGACGGCCCGGAAGGCCAGAGCCTGCGCATCGTGGAGCGGCCGGTCGATCTCGGTGCCGACGGCAAGTTCCTGGTCAGCGTCGCCGGCGATGCCACCGAGATTTTCGATGAGACGCGAAGCTTCGACTATTATCTCGGCGGCACCTTCGCGGCGCTCGGCATCGTATTGCTGTTGACTACGATCTTTCAGGTCCGCTACGGCCTCGCGCCGCTGAAGCGCATCTCGGACGCGATCGCCGACATCCGCTCCGGCCGCGCCGAGCGGCTGGAAGGCCAGTTTCCGGTCGAGATCGCACCGCTCGCGCGCGAGACCAATGCGCTGATCGATGCCAACCGGGAAATCGTCGAGCGCTCCCGCACCCATGTCGGCAATCTCGCCCATGCGATCAAGACGCCGCTGTCGGTGATCGTGAACGAGGCGGCCGCCCATGGAGCAGATCCCTTCGCCAACAAGGTGCTGGAGCAGGCCGCTATGATGCGGGACCAGGTCGCCCATCACCTGGAGCGCGCCCGGATCGCGGCCCGCGTCACCATCGTCAGCACCATCACCGAGGTCGCGCCTGTGATCGAGGCGCTGCGCCGGACAATGGAGAAGATCCATCGCGACCGCGCCATCTCGATCGAGGCCAAGGCCGATCCGGCGGCGCGGTTCCGCGGCGAGCGGCAGGATCTGGAGGAGATGGTCGGCAACCTCGTCGACAATGCCTGCAAATGGGCGGTCTCGCAGGTGTTCATCGAGGTGCTCGTCGAGCCGCCGGAGCAGCCGGGCGCCGGGCCCAGGCTGCGTATCGTGGTCGACGATGATGGACGCGGCCTGTCCGAAGCCGAGCGTGCCCAGGTGTCGCGGCGCGGCCAGCGGCTCGACGAATCAAAGCCCGGCTCGGGGCTCGGCCTGTCGATCGTGACCGACCTCGCGGGCCTTTATGGCGGCAATCTGACGCTGCAGAACGCGCCGATCGGCGGTTTGCGGGCCGAGCTGGTGCTGCCGGGAGTATAGGCCGTGTGGACATGGCACAGCCCCTTGTCTCGGGGCCGTCATTATTCCTAAACGGGTTCTTAACGCGCCGGCTTCTATGATCCGAAGCGGACGGGCTGCGGCGGTCCGCGGGGTGCGCGCACCAACGATTCATTACTTGACGCATGAGCCAGAGTTCGATCGAGCGGTTGAGGGATTATCTCGCGCAGCTTCCGCCGCAATCGCAGGCGTTGCTGATGCGGGAGTTCGAACGCGCCATCGAGCGCGGCGAAGACGCCGCCGTCGCCAATCTGGTGCTTGAGCAACTGCGCAAGATCGTTCGCGGCGCCGAAGAGGACGAGGAAGCACAGCCGCGCACCGATGACCCGGCGCGGCTCTTGTTCCGGCCGCTCGAGCCGTTCCTCGCCGAGACCAATTTTCCGACGCGAGCGGGTCAGATCCGGCGCGCCTCGCTGCTGCCGGTCTGGCAGTGGCTGGCCCGCGAGGGTGCGCCTGAAGCGGCCCGCGAGTTCCAGGCCGTGCTTGCCACCACATCGGAAGACAGTTCGACGGAGGCGGCGACCCGCAAGTTCCAACTCGCTGCCGCGGTAGCCATCGTCAAGATCACGGCGCCGGTCCAAGGCGACGACCGCCAGCGTGCGTTGTCGCGTGTCGGCCAGCCCAGCGTCGTCGAGGACCTCTTGCCGATCGGCCTGGTTTTGCAGACGCGTGATGCGCTGGAGACGCTGGGGAGCCGCCTGCCGGCCCAGGTACGGGTGTTCGCCGATGCCCAGATCGCGTCCGTCACCGAGGCGCTCAAGGTTCCTTCGCTGCAGACACCGCAATTGCTGCCGTTTGCGCTGTCGCTGATCGCGCAGCGGCTGGTCGCGCCATGGCAGATCGTTCGCCTGGCCATCAAGATGGCGGCCTCCGACGACGAGTTGCGGGTTGCGGCCACGCCTTATGGTGTCGCCGTCACGATCGCGCTGCACGATCTGTCCTTTGCCGCCGCCTGCTTGCGAACCGACATCAGGCGCGGTCATTTCGAATATGTCGGCGAGCAGCTCAAGACCCTGCACGATGGTGTCCGCGGCTTGCGCACCGAGCTTGATCTGCGCAACGATTCCACCTGGGGCCGCCAGCTCACCTCGATCCGCGCCGATACCTCCAACGCGCTTCAGTCTGAGATCGACAGCGTACCCGGCCGGGTCCGCCGCATCCTGCGCCAGCGTGCCGACAAGGACATTGGCACGGGCGCCAAGATCGATATGTCCGAGGTCGAGGACGCCGCCGCGTTGATCGATTTCGTCGCGGTATGCCGCACCTATGCCAGCGAACTGGCCATCAACGAGGTGACGCTGCGGACCTATTCCGACCTCCAGCACTATGTCGAGCAGTCGACCGAGGGATTGGTGCAATCGCTGCGCGGCGGGGAAGCGCGGGTGCTTGCCTTCCGCCAGCAGCAGGTCAAGGCCGCGATCCGCTTCTGCGAGGTGCTGTTCGGCCATGATTACGCCTCGCTGATGAACCGCGCGGTAGAGAACGCCATGACTGGCGATCGCAAATCGACCCGCGCCAGCTAAGCGTTTTCGATCCCGGAGACCCCGTGGAAACCCCTGCGGCGTGCACCCGCTGCCGATCCAGCGATTGTCAATTGCCGGGCTCGCCGCCAGTAGTGTAAAGCGATTCTAAGGCGGCTTGCCGGAAGCCGCCGTTCCGCCCGGGAACCGCTTGATGACGCTGTGGTTTGTGTTCGCGCTGATGACGGTCGCGGCGATCTTTGCCGTGCTGTGGCCGCTCAGCCGCGCCCGACAGGCCAGTCTTGGCGGCAATGAGGCCGTCGTCTACCGGGACCAGCTCGCCGAAATCGACCGCGACATGGCCGGCGGCATCATCGGCGTTGCCGAGGCGGCGGCCGCACGGGTCGAGATCAGCCGCCGGCTGCTCGCGGCCTCGGACCAAAGCGAGCGCGAAGCTCCAGTTCAAGGCAATCTCAAGCTGCGGCGGATGGCCGCGACCTTGGCCCTGGTCGGGTTGCCGGTCATCGCAGCCGGTGTCTATCTCACGCTCGGTTCGCCGCAACTCGGCGATTTTCCGCTGTCCACACGCAGCCGGGCCGCCGACGCCAACCAGCCGCTGGCCAATCTGGTGGCGCAGGTCGAGGCTCATCTGGAGAAGAATCCGACTGATGGCCGCGGCTGGACGGTGCTCGCCCCGGTGCTGTCGCGTCTCGGTCGCTACGATGAAGCGGTTCGCGCCTACCGCAATGCCATCACCTATGCCGGTGACAGCGGTGACCGTCGCGCCGACTTGGGCGAAGCGCTGATGGGAGCGGCCGGTGGTGTCGTCACGGCGGACGCCAAGGCGGAGTTCGAGCGCGCGGTCGCGCTAGAGGCCGATGACGCCAAGGCCAATTATTTCCTCGGCCTCGCCGCCGAGCAGGACGGCCGCAAGGGCGACGCGGCGGCGATCTGGCAGGGGATGTTGGCGAAGGCGCCGTCCGACGCGCCGTGGCGGCCGATGGTGCAGGCGGCCCTGGTGCGGGTCGGCGGCGTCAGCGCCCCCGGGGGCGTCAGCGCCCCGGCGCTGCCCCAGGGGGCGATGGCTGCGGCCAAGGACATGAGCGAGGCGGATCGCAGCACGATGATCCGCGGCATGGTCGACCGACTGGCAACCCGGCTGAAGCAGAATGGCGACGATGTCGAGGGCTGGCTGCGGCTGGTCCGCGCCTA
Organism: Bradyrhizobium sp. LTSPM299; assembly: GCF_000938235.1. Lineage (NCBI taxonomy): Bacteria > Pseudomonadati > Pseudomonadota > Alphaproteobacteria > Hyphomicrobiales > Nitrobacteraceae > Bradyrhizobium > Bradyrhizobium sp. LTSPM299. Next base: position 45,090 of record NZ_JYMU01000066.1, on the reverse strand, counting down.
TCTCGTGATGGGCGATCGCGACAAGGCGGTGAGCGCGCTTGCGGATGCCCGGCAGGCGGTTGCCAATGATGCGGAGCGGTTGCGTCAGCTCAACGAAGGGCTGAAGAATCTCGGGCTGGATGGATAACGCATGACGCCGAAAAGCAAGCAGCGATTTTCGGAGAACGTCATGCGCGGGAATGGATCATGACCAGGAAGCAACGGCGTTTGACGTTGATCGGCTGCGCGCTCGCGGTGCTCGCCATTGCGGCGGGGCTGGTACTGAACGGGCTGCGCGATTCCATCGTGTTCTTCTCGACACCGTCGATGGTCGCCGAAAAACATATCGGCCCCGGCAGACGCTTCCGCCTCGGCGGCCTAGTGGAGACGGGTTCGCTGAAGCGCGGCGACAATCTCGCGGTGACTTTCACTGTTGGCGACGGCAGCGCGGCGTTGCCGGTCGCTTACAAGGGCATCCTGCCGGATTTGTTCCGCGAAGGGCAGGGCGTCATCGCGGAAGGTGCGCTCGATGCCTCCGGCGTGTTCCGCGCCGACACCATCCTTGCCAAGCATGACGAAACCTATATGCCGAAGGATGTCGCCGATGCTCTGAAGAAACAGGGCCATTGGAAGGACGACTACGGCGCCAAATCAAGCAATATGCCGACCGCCGCGGCGGTGCCGCCGTCCACACAGGGAGCCATCAGGTGATCGCGGAAAGCGGACATTATGCCCTCGTGCTCGCGCTCGCCCTGGCGCTGATCCAGTCCACGGTGCCGCTGCTCGGCGCGCGCTGGCGCGATGTCGCGCTGATGAACGTGGCGCGCTCGGCGGCGCTCGCCCAGTTGCTGTTTGTCGGCGTCTCCTTCATTGCGCTGGTGACGCTGCACGTCACCTCCGACTTTTCGGTCGTCAACGTCTACGAGAACTCGCATTCGCTCAAGCCGCTGATCTACAAGATCACCGGCGTGTGGGGCAATCACGAGGGATCGATGCTGCTGTGGGTGTCGATCCTGGCGCTGTTCGGCGGCCTCGTCGCGGCCTTCGGCAACAATCTGCCGCTGTCGCTGCGCGCGCATGTGCTGGCGGTGCAGGCCTGGATCGCGAGCGCCTTCTATTTCTTCATCCTGATCACCTCGAATCCATTCCTGCGCATCGCCAATCCGCCGATCGAGGGGCGTGATCTCAACCCGGTGCTGCAGGACATCGGCCTCGCGGTGCATCCACCGATGCTCTATCTCGGCTATGTCGGTTTCTCGATCTCGTTCTCGTTTGCGGTGGCGGCCCTGCTCGAAGGCCGGATCGACGCCGCCTGGGCGCGCTGGGTGCGGCCGTGGACGCTGGTTGCATGGATCTTCCTGACGCTTGGCATCGCGATGGGGTCCTACTGGGCCTATTACGAGCTCGGCTGGGGCGGCTGGTGGTTCTGGGATCCGGTCGAGAACGCCTCGCTGATGCCGTGGCTTGCCGGCACGGCGCTGCTGCACTCGGCGCTGGTGATGGAGAAGCGCAACGCGCTGAAGGTCTGGACCATCCTGCTGTCGATCCTGACCTTCTCGCTGTCGCTGCTCGGCACCTTCCTGGTGCGCTCGGGCGTGCTGACATCGGTCCACGCATTCGCGACCGATCCGACGCGCGGCGTCTTCATCCTGCTGATCCTCTGTATCTTCATCGGCGGCAGCCTCACGCTCTTTGCCTGGCGGGCGTCGGCACTGAAGCAGGGCGGATTGTTCGCGCCGATCTCGCGTGAGGGGGCGCTGGTCCTGAACAATCTCTTCCTCACCACGGCGTGCGCGACCGTGTTCATCGGCACGCTGTATCCGCTGGCGCTGGAGGTCGTCACCGGTGAGAAGATTTCGGTCGGTGCACCGTTCTTCAATCTCACTTTTGCACCGCTGTTCATGCCGCTGATGATTGCGGTGCCGTTTGGGCCGCTGCTGGCCTGGAAACGCGGTGACCTGCTCGGCGCGGCGCAGCGGCTGGTGGCAGCCGGCATCGCAGCGCTGGTCGCGATTGCCCTGGTCTGGGCGTGGACCTATGGCGGCGCGACGCTGGCGCCGCTCGCGATCGGGCTTGCGGTGTTCGTGATCGTCGGTGTGCTGTGCGATCTCGCCGAGCGCGTCGGGTTGTTCCGTATTCCGCTGTCGATCTCATGGCACCGCGCGCGGGGATTGCCGCGCGCCACCTGGGGCACCGCGTTCGCGCATGCCGGCGTTGGCATCGCGCTGATCGGAATCGTCTGCGAGACGACGTGGAACAGCGAATATATCGGCACGATGAAGCCGGACGATGTCGCCGCGATCGCCGGCTATCAGTTGCGGCTCGACAGCATGACGCAGCGCCAGGGACCGAACTTCCGCGAAATGGTCGCGCAGTTCACCGTAAGCGAGGAAGGCCAGAAGATCAGCGTGATGACGCCGTCGAAGCGCAATTTCACAACACGTGGTTCCTCGACGACGGAGGCTGCGTTGCTGACGCGCGGTGCGAGCCAGCTCTACATCTCGCTCGGCGACACCGCGGCCGACGGCGCGATCGCAGTGCGGATCTATCACAAGCCGCTGGTGCTGCTGATCTGGTGGGGACCCGTGCTGATGGCCTTTGGTGGCCTGCTGTCGCTGTCCGACCGCCGCTTGCGGGTCGGCGCGCCGAAGCCGGCCAAGGCGGTGCGCGCGTTGCAGGCGGCCGAGTGATGCCGCTACGGCGCACTGTCATCGGCGTGCTTGCGGCGGTCCTGATGATCGGCGCAGCACCGGCCTATGCGGTGCAACCCGACGAGATCATGGCCGACCCCGCAAAGGAGGCGAGGGCGCGCGATCTGTCCAGAGAGCTGCGCTGCATGGTCTGCCAGAACCAGTCGATCGACGATTCCGAAGCACCGCTGGCGCGCGATCTCCGGCTTCTCGTGCGCGAACGCATTGCGGCCGGCGACAGCGACGGACAGGTGATGGATTTCCTGGTGGCGCGCTACGGCGAATTCGTGCTGCTGAAGCCGCGCTTCAACCCGCATACGCTGCTGCTATGGCTGATCCCCCCGCTTGCGCTGTTCGGCGGCGGATTTGCGCTGTGGCGCACCAGCCGGCGCAGGGCAAATGCGGCGAAAGCCGGCGGCGATCCTGACCTCGCGCTGACTGCCGACGAGGAGTCCCGCTTGGAACGGCTCCTGAACGACGAAACACCTCCGAACAGGCCGATTTAGCCCCGTCTAAGCCCTTCATTTGCCTGCGCTATTCTGCCGCACTTTTGGCCGGCTTAATTACCAAAGTTTAATTCCGCAGCCAGCGCGCCGTAAGGCTGCTGACCCCATGTTCAGACGCATCAGGTGCCTGCCCCCCGCACCGAGATTCTGGCCTTGGAGATTTCAAGAAATGACCGACCGTCCCGACCTCTCATCCTTCCCGTCCTACAAGGTGCCGAAGCGCGCATTGTTCTCCGCCCGCAAGTTCGCGCTGATGGCGTCCGTCGTCGCCGGCCTCGGCGTTGCCGGCTATGGTCTCAGCCCCTCGCACGATCCCGCCGACCTGTTCGCAACCCCGGCGCATGCGCAGGTCAACAACGAGGTCAAAAAGATTCAGCAGCCGATCGGCTTTGCCGACATCGTCGAGCGCGTGAAGCCGTCCGTGATCTCGGTGAAGGTCAACATCCGCGAGAAGGTCGCCAAGGACGACGGCAACAACAACAACGACGACTCGCCGTTCCAGCCGGGTTCGCCGATGGAGCGCTTCTTCCGTCGCTTCGGCGGTCCGGATGGTATGCCCCCGGGAATGCGTGGCGGACCGCGTGGCGGTGGCGTGGTGACCGGTCAGGGCTCCGGCTTCTTCATCTCGGCTGACGGTTTCGCCGTGACCAACAATCACGTCGTTGACGGCGCCGATAAGGTCGAGGTGACCACCGATGACGGCAAGACCTATTCGGCCAAGGTGATCGGCACCGACCCGCGGACCGACGTCGCGTTGATCAAGGTCGAAGGCGGCTCCAACTTCCAGTTCGCCAAGCTGTCGGACACCAAGCCGCGCATCGGCGACTGGGTGCTGGCGGTGGGCAATCCCTTTGGTCTCGGCGGCACCGTGACTGCCGGTATCGTGTCGGCCTCCGGCCGCGACATTGGCAACGGTCCGTATGACGATTTCATCCAGATCGATGCGCCCGTGAACAAGGGCAATTCGGGCGGCCCGGCGTTCGACATGTCGGGTGAGGTGATGGGCGTCAACACCGCGATCTACTCGCCGTCCGGCGGCAGCGTCGGCATCGCGTTCTCGATTCCCGCCTCGACCGTGAAGAGCGTCGTCGCCCAGCTGAAGGACAAGGGCTCGGTCAGCCGCGGCTGGATCGGCGTCCAGATCCAGCCGGTGACCTCCGACATCGCCGACAGTCTCGGCATGAAGAAGGCCGAAGGCGCGCTGGTTGCCGAACCGCAGGCCAACGGCCCCGCGGCCAAGGCCGGCATCGAGTCCGGTGACGTCATCACCGCCGTCAACGGCGAGCAGGTCAAGGATGCGCGCGAACTCGCCCGCACCATCGGTGGCCTGGCCCCCGGCAATGCGGTCAAGCTGAACGTGTTGCACAAAGGCGAGGACAAGGTCGTCAACATCACGCTCGGCCAGCTGCCGAACACTCTGGAAGCCAAGGCTGACACCGACAACGCCGACAAGGGCAATTCGAGCCGCGGTACCGACGTGCCGAAGCTCGGCCTCACCGTTGCTCCTGCCAACAGCGTGGCAGGCGCCGGCAAGGAAGGCGTGGTCGTGACCGAAGTCGATCCGAAGAGTGCCGCCGCCGAGCGGGGCTTCAAGGAAGGCGACGTGATCCTGGAGGTCGCCGGCAAGACCGTCGCCACCGCCGGTGAAGTGCGCGATGCGATCACCGCGGCGCGGACCGACAACAAGAACAGCGTTCTCATGCGCGTGAAGAGCGGCGGTTCGTCGCGCTTTGTGGCAGTGCCGCTGGCCAAGGGCTAACTATATGAGCTGGGAAGTGTCGCCGGCATTAGTCGCCCCCGCCGACGGCGCTTTCCGGGGGGCGAGCGCCTCGCTCGCTCCCTTTGGTACCTTTCGATGGAATACGCCCCCCTCCGTCGGAAGGGCTAAGGGCGGTGAGGTTCCCCAGCCTCACCGCCCGCTTTTTTCACACAATCTGGATTGTGCGCGGTCGTCTTGCATGTGCAGGCCGGCCGCGCCATGGTGAGAGAAGGCCAATTCCCGTGACTGCAACTGCCCCCCAAATGCGCATCCTGATCATCGAAGATGACCGCGAGTCCGCCGACTATCTGGTCAAGGCGTTTCGCGAAGTCGGTTACGTCGCCGACCTCGCCGCCGACGGCGAGGAAGGCCTGTCGATGGCCGACAGCGGCGACTACGACGTGCTGGTCGTCGACCGCATGCTGCCGAAGCGCGACGGGCTGTCACTGATCGGAATCCTGCGCGAAAAGGGCAACCGGACGCCGGTCTTGATCCTTTCCGCGCTCGGCCAGGTCGATGACCGCATCAAGGGCCTGCGCGCCGGCGGTGATGACTATCTGCCGAAACCGTATTCCTTTGCCGAGCTGCTCGCACGCGTCGAGGTGCTGTCGCGGCGCAATGTTGGCCCCGCCGAGGAGACCACCTACCGCGTCGGCGACCTCGAGCTCGATCGGTTGTCGCATCGCGTCGCCCGCGGCAAGGATGAGTTGACGCTGCAGCCGCGCGAGTTTCGTCTGCTTGAATATCTGATGAAGCATGCGGGGCAGGTGGTGACGCGCACCATGCTTCTGGAGAACGTCTGGGATTATCATTTTGATCCGCAGACCAATGTCATCGACGTGCACATCTCGCGGCTGCGCTCCAAGATCGACAAGGGGTTCGAGCGGCCGCTGCTGCACACGATCCGCGGCGCGGGGTACATGATCCGTGACGGGATACGTTGAAACTCTATAAAAATAGGGGTTTCATGACTCTAACGCGCCGATCGCTTACCGATTTAGTCTAAGTCGTTGATATTCAGAGATGCAACCAATCACGGATGCTTTGTCCGTGGCGCAATCGAAGAAGTGACCATTGTTAAAGGGCTTTCTTCATTTTGCTTGGTCCGGTTACTTACCGCTTTTGCGCCGCGTCCCTGCGACGCGCGAGACCGCCTGTGCGCTGGCGACGGCTGGCCCTCGTCCTTTAGCACCGTGTGCTGGGGCAATGCGACACTGACAAAGTGCTCCACAATCCCATCGATGGACGGCTGGGCTCAATAAAGGGCGAACGTGATCGAAGTTCCTGGCTGGCTTCGTTGAAGCAGTGCAATCGCTCGGAAAGCGACCCACTCCGCCCAAGGCCAAAATGATCGACACCGACTTGCTACAAGACGGTAATGGCAGGATGGGGCGCTAAGGAATAAGGCGACGCATCGCCGCTCCTATGTGGCAAAAGAGCGGCAATTCAAAGCCAGCTTGAACTGACATAGAACCAGTCGGCCAGTTCAAGCGGCCAACCCGAAGATCGCACTTCACAAGATGTTCGTCTTCGATGTCGAAGAACGGTAAGTTCGCCAACGCACCAGTACGTCATTCGGAAGACGTCAAGCGGGGCTTACTTCAATCGACTTGCGCGCGTCCGGCAGCGTTTTGAGCCATAATCTCAAATCGTCCGGCAGGATGATCGTACGCCTCCCGTGTTTCTTGGCCTTGAGATCACCGCTGCTGATCGCCTCGCGAATAGAGGTCAGCCCGATCCCGGTAAGAGCGCTTGCCTCCTCACGTGAGGCCGAGAGCCGTTCCGCGAGCGGTACCTTTCCCTTCTGCCCGAACTCGTTCATTACAAAAGCCCCTTATCGCTTGCGGGCCGCAGCGGTGTGGCTAGTCTCGTCGCCCTTGTTCTCGACCAGCGATACCGACACAGGCGGAAATCTCACGCGCCTCCTTCGTAGCTTGGTACAGCGGCCAACAGAGAACGCATCAAAAAACATATACATCGCCACGTGATGCAATTGGCCGTGCCGAAGCAGAATGGCTGTCAAAAATGCGTCGGACACTTGGATACCAAAGCGAACGAAAGGGAAGGTTCCCGCTTCCAATTTCTTCGCCCCTACCCAAGGCAATAGCTGTGACGAATTTCTGGAGCCTGGGGCGAAGCCCCTCACCAGTGTGAAGGTGGTCAGCTGCTGATATCGTAAATGGTTCGCCCGGACTCGAGCCTGCAACCTGGCCGTTGTGGGCGGGACGATAACGCTCGGCTTCATTGATCTATTGCAGTCGTCCAATGATGGATCGGAGCGAGAGTTTAAGTTTTTCAATTAGTTAGAAGGCTGCATGTGCACGACGTGTGCACCGAGAGATCAATAAATATCTCGTCACGGACAATGTGAGCAGGCGCTTTAGGACACACCCACAGCCCTCTGCGTACTCCACGCAGCTCGAAGGCGAACGGGGGACCTTGATCGTGGCTTGGGAGCCGTCAATCGGATAACAGAATGGCACGGCGCCGCCGGGACTGCTGCAGGCGGCGATCACGGTAATTGTGCCCGTTACCTATGTTGTCATCGGAGCAAACATGCCTCCGAGCAGCGTTGAGCGTTGACTCCCCGGCGCTCCCAGATAATGTCTATACATATCATGCGGCTGGAGCAGGATCGTGCCACCGATCTATATCGCTTACCTCAATCGTCTCGATATCGAAGAACTCAAGATCACCGACGACGAAATTCTTGCGGCAATCGAATTGAGCCTGGCGGCCCAGGGCCGGGGGGATACCGTGATCGAGCCGCGGGTCCACCTCGAGCCAGGAGCCGCCAATGGGCACTTCAACGTGCTGCGCGGCGCAATCAAGACGCCGATCGATAGGGCCGGGGTCAAGATCGTCGGTGACTTCGTTGACAACTACAAGCTTGGACTACACTCGGAGCTCGGTATTTTGGCGCTGTTCGATCCTCGTACCGGCGCGCCGAGGGCGATCCTGGATGCAAGCGGCATTACGGACATGCGCACCGGCGCGGTCACCGCGATTGGCGCCAAATATCTGGCACGCAAGACCGCAAAGGTTCTCGGCCATATCGGTGCGCGCGGAACGGCTTACTGGAACGTCCGGCTGCTCGACCGCTTGTTCAATTTCGACGAAATCCGCGTGCATTCCCGCCGCGAGGAGAGCCGCACCAGTTTTGCCGAACGACTAAGCCGAGACCTTGGCAAAAAGATCGTTGTGACGGACGACTGGCAAAGCTGCGTTGAGGGTGCGGACATCGTGGTCGAGGCGTCGCGGCTCGACAAGCCGACGCCGATGCTCAAGACCGAGTGGATCAAGAAAGGCGCGTTTGTCGTGCCATACGGCACGATGAGCGCCATTGAGCTGTCGCTGACCGATGTCATGACAAAACTGGTGGTCGATGATTGGGGACAGTGTAAGGCCGGCAAGTTTGGCAGCCTGCGCGCTCACGTTGAGGTAGGCAAGCTCTCCGAAACGACCTTGCACGCCGAGCTCGGACAGATCGTGGCGGGTCTCAAGCCAGGCCGGGAAAGCGACGCTGAAACCAATTTGCTTTGGCATCGCGGGCTGTCTCTATCCGATATCGCGCTCGGACATACGATGCTGGAGAAGGCCGAGCGCATCGGGATAGGGCAACGCTTGCGCTTTGCCTAAACGGGAGCAAGCTCCGCAGATGAGTCTTGTTGCCAACGCGAGAATGTACTCGGTCAATCCCCAGGCTTCAGCAGCTTGGAAAGAGTTGTTCGATTGGCTTGCGCATGCAAGCGGCGTGAAGCTCGATATCGTCGACTACGCGTTTCCGCTCAAATTGTCCGATCTTTGGTCGCGAGACGATCTCGCCTGCGTTTTCATGTGCGGATTTCCCCTCATGTTATCAGGGCGGCGTCCAAAGCTTGTCGCTGCCCCGATTCCGGCAAGTGCCCCTTTGGCGGGTCGGCCCGTCTATGCCACGCGGCTGCTGGTTCGTTCGGGATCCGGCTTTCAATGCCTTGAAGACACTTTCGGCGGCCGGCTGGGTTACACCGTTCATGACTCGCATTCCGGTTACAACGCGCTACGTCACCACCTCCTGCCATATTATCGACAGCGCGGAGAAAAGTTGTTTGGCGAAAGCGTCGGTCCGCTCACGACACCCCGACGCGTGGTCGATGCGCTGTTGGACGGAAGTATCGATGTCGGACCGCTCGACAGCTACGCGCTCGACTTGATGTTGCGTCACGACGAAACACTTCGATCGCAAATCAGGGTCGTTGCGAGCACAGACGTTGCTCCGATCCCAGCGCTAGTCGCGGCCCCCAGTTGTCCCGACGAGGTGATTGCGAAGTTGCAGGGCGCTCTTGATAAGGTCGCTGACACAGCCGAATGCGTGTCTCTAAGAGATCGCTTGTGCCTCAGTGGATTCACGAAAGTGGCGATCTGCGACTACGAGTTGACCTTGCGGTGGGATGCGGAAGCGCGTCTAGCGGGATATCCCGAGCCGGGCTGACCCGTAACGTAAAGGAACAAGCCCGATCAGCCGCGTCGGGCGGAGCAACGTTGGATTCAGTCGAGAAGTTCGTCGATTGACGCTCCTCCGTTACGGCCATGAACGGGTAATTTCGTTGCACCTATTGATAGTGTTTTGAGCAAACTGACTAACTAATTTGCTTTCCATCCTCCTAACCGCGGAATCTATCGCCAGAGACGCGAACGGCTATTGGCCGTCCTAGAACTACCGGACTAGTGTCGCCGCGCCAGTCGAGCAGCGCAATGTCGGTGGCCGGACGAACCGTTCGTATGGTTCGTGCATTGCCGGCGCGCGGTTCGGGAGACGCCATGGTCTACTACGTATTTCGCCGCTTATTGATGCTGCCTCCGGTCATGCTGATCGTGGCCTTCATCGTATTTGGCCTGCTTTATGTCACTCCCGGAGATCCCGCCGCGATGATCGCCGGCGATCAGGCCACTCCTGAGGAAGTCGAGCGTATCCGTGTGTCGCTGGGGCTAGATCAGCCATTCTACATCCGCTTTGCATTCTGGATATGGCAGGTGATGACCGGCGATCTTGGCACATCAATCTTTGCCAATCAGCCAGTCGTGCAAATGATCGGTCAGCGCATCGGGCCAACGTTCTCGTTGCTTACGATGAGCCTCGTGATCTCCGTGGCAATTGCGGTTCCGGTCGGAGTGGCGGCGGCTTGGCAACGTGGTCATGCGATCGACAGAATCATCACCGCGCTAACCGTGCTCGCCTTCTCTCTGCCGGTATTCGTCGTTGGATATCTGCTGGCGTTCTCGTTCTCGACATCACTCGGCTGGTTGCCGGCGCAGGGCTATGTACCTCTCGCCGACGGGTTCGTGCCCTACATTTCACATCTGATACTTCCTTCGCTCACACTCGGGGTGTCCTACTCCGCCATTTTGGCGCGCACGACACGAGCCTCGATGCTTGACGTGCTCACGCAGGACTATGTGAGGACCGCGGTTGCAAAGGGAGCGGGCCCGCGGGTCGTCCTGTACAAGCACGCGTTAAGAAACGCGTCGGTGCCTATTGTCACGGTCATCAGCATCGGTATCGCGACGCTCATGGGCGGTTCGGTGATCACGGAGAGCGTGTTTTCTATCCCGGGGCTCGGGCGTCTTACGCTCGATGCGATCCTTCATCGTGATTATCCCGTGATCCAGGGGGTGGTGCTCCTTTTCAGCGCCAGCTACGTGGCGATCAACCTGATCACCGACCTTGCGTATACAATCGTGGATCCGAGGATCCGATATTGAACCATCAAGCGCCTTCTTCCAGCATGGCTGCTCATTTGCAAGCGGCCGAGCGGCCGACCCGTCGGGCGAACTCCGAATGGAGAGCTTTGCGGTTCCTGAAGCGCCATCCACAGATCGCGGCAGGCTCTCTGATTTTATTCGCGGTCACGCTTGTCGCCATTCTTGCGCCGCTCCTCGGCACGGTCGATCCGCGCGCCATCTCGGTGACCAAGCGATTGCGGCCGCCGTCGGCAGAGTTTTGGTTTGGGACAGATGCATTGGGGAGAGACCTCTATTCTCGCGTCATGTATGGCGCGCGAATCTCGGTGGGCGTGAGCGTTTCTTGCGCGTTTCTGTCCTGTGTCGGAGGCACCGTCGTCGGAATGATATCTGCCTCCGGAAGATGGGCGGACTCGGTCGTGATGCGTGTCATGGACGGCCTCATGTCGATTCCATCGATGTTGCTTGCTATCGCACTGATGGCGGCCACGCGTGGGTCTGTCGGCACGGTAATCGCAGCCATCACGGTGGTCGAAATACCGCGTGTTGCTCGGGTGATACGCGGCGTCATGCTGACGCTTCGCGAAATGCCCTTCGTGGAAGCGGCGATTGCGGCCGGGTCGACAACCCCAAAAATCCTAATTCGGCACCTCCTACCGGCAGTCGTGTCCCCGCTGACGGTTCAGGCAACATTCGTGGGTTCGGCTGCGATCATCATCGAGGCGAGCCTCTCGTTTATCGGTGCGGGCACGCCGCCGACAATTCCCTCATGGGGGAACATCATGGCTGACGGGAAGGCGCTCTGGCAGGTCAAGCCACACTTGGTGTTTATCCCAGCTGCGTTTCTCGGCGTGACGATCCTGGGAGTGAACCTGTTGGGTGACGGGCTAAGGGATGCCCTGGATCCAAGAATGGCGGAGCGATCTTGACAGTCGTCTTGGAGGTTCAGTGCCTGGATGTTTCATTCGTCGCGGCGACAGGAGTTGTTCGAGCTGTTCGCGGCGTATCGTTCTCGGTCAGGCGATCGGAGACGTTAGCAATCGTTGGCGAATCCGGATCCGGCAAGAGCGTGACGGCCTTATCTCTCTTGAGGCTGCACGACGCGGAAAGAACCAGGATCTCAGGTAGCGTCAAGTTCAAGGGAGCCGAACTCCTCGAGGTATCCGAAGCTGAAATGCGATCAGTCAGGGGCAACGAAATCGGCATGATCTTTCAAGAGCCGATGAGTGCGCTGAATCCGCTCATGCAGATCGGAAATCAGATCGCTGAAACAATCCTCTTGCACCAGAGTGTCGCTCGAAGCGAGGCCAGGCAACGCGCCCTGCGGCTCCTGATCCAGGTTGGCATTGCCGATCCGGAACACCGGATGCGGGAATACCCGCATCAGTTATCCGGCGGAATGCGGCAGCGCGTGATGATCGCAATGGCGCTCGCTTGCGATCCCGAGATCCTGATCGCAGATGAACCGACGACGGCGCTGGATGTGACGGTGCAGGCGCAGATTCTAGATCTTATGCGCGAGCTCAAGGCGCGCACAGGTGCCTCAATCGTTATCATCACGCACGATCTGGGCGTCGTTGCTGAACTGGCCGACCGCGTCGTGATCATGTACGCCGGGGTCAAGGTGGAGGAGGGGACAACGGCGGAGATTTTTTCGCGACCCGTGCATCCCTACACCGTCGGACTATTGGGAGCCATCCCTCGCCTGGATCGCAACAGGAGTGAAGGGCCGCTGACCGAAATCCCAGGGCAGGTACCTGCACCCAGCCAGGCCAGGGTTGGGTGCTCTTTCGCCGCAAGATGCAGTCTCTCGTCATCGGTCTGCTTCGAGATCGAGCCTGCGCTGGAAGACGTCTCTCCCAGTCATGCCGCAGCATGTCATCACAAGATTCGGGTGCCGCTTGCATGAGCCAAGCCGCTCTTCTCGAAGTCATTTCGCTCAAGAAGCATTTCCCGCGACCTCGTGTCGGGTTTGGGCCCCGCGAGGTTGTAAGGGCTGTCGACGACGTCTCGTTCGCGGTCGCGCGAGGCGAGACACTTTCCATCGTAGGTGAGAGCGGCTGCGGCAAGTCCACATTGGGCAGAACGGTCCTCGGCCTAACCCCACCAAGCGCGGGAGCCGTGTGGTTTGATGGCTGGCGCGTCGATGGTTTAGCCAAGCCGCAACTGCGAAAGATCAGGCGGCATTTCCAGGTCATATTCCAGGATCCAATGGCGAGCCTCAGTCCGCGGATGCGCGTCCGCGACATTCTCGCCGAGCCGCTCGTTAATTTCGGTCTTGTCAGAGGCCGTAAGGCCGTCGACGAGCGGGTTGGCGAACTCCTCGACACGGTGGGCCTCCCCCGCGATGCAGCGGCCCGCTTTGCTCATGAGTTCTCCGGCGGCCAGCGTCAGCGAATATGCATTGCGCGGGCACTGGCGCCAGAGCCAAGCCTGATTGTGTGCGACGAGGCAGTGTCGGCGCTTGACGTGTCGGTCAAGGCACAGATCGTCAATTTGCTGGTGAGCCTCCAGGACAGGTTCGGCCTGTCGTTGCTCTTCATCAGCCATGACCTGGCCATCGTCGGCCACCTCTCGCATCGCATCGCGGTGATGTATTTGGGAGTCATGGTCGAGATTGGCGACCGGGACCTCATCCTCGATCGTCCGCTGCACCCTTACACGCGGGCGCTCATCTCTGCGGTGCCAAAGACAAAAGGAGAGATATCCAGGCGCATCGTCCTTGCCGGCGACGTCCCTAGTCCGATTAACCCGCCGTCGGGCTGCCGCTTTCATACCCGATGCCCAAAGGCCTTCGATCGCTGCAAAGTGGAAGAGCCTAAATTGCGGTCGGTTGGGACCCAACGCAGGATGGTGGCCTGTCATTTGGATATCTCGGAGCAGGCTACGTCCTAGGGCCGGAAGCGAGGCTGGCACGCATCTTGCTGGACTTGAGGCTAGGTCCGGTGAGAGCAATTGCATGCCTGTTGCAGAACTTCGCGATCGCGCCTCCGGCATCAATCTGAGCCAGATCGAGACCTTCCTGGCGTTGGTCGAGGAAGGAAGCGTCGCGCCGGCGCTGAAGCGCCTCGGCTTAGGGCGGTCCTCGCTCAGTGCGCATGTCAAGTCGCTCAGCGACGAACTTGCCCAGCGTCTGGTTATGCGCCTCCAGGGGGGCCTGGCCATTACTCCGGCCGGTCGCGAGGCTTACAGATTACTGCACCCATTCATGGAACATGCGGCGCACTGCCTTGCCTATTTTCGCGGCGGACAAGAGACCAATCCCACGCGCATCGAAGTCATGCTGCCGCAGGGCTATGCAGGGGCGTTGTTTGATCAAACGCTTGTCCAGGTCGCAAGATCGGCGATGACGCGCATGCGCTCGCATTGGATCTCGCCGACATACGGAAGACCAGACCAGGCCGAGAAAAGTGGTCTGGTTGTCAATTTCGGGGACAGGCGGGCCGGCCGGTCAGGGGCGGCTGACGTTCACGTGATCGCGGATCGATGGGTGCTCGTGCGCTCGGGGTCAAACAAGGGTTGGTCGACCGAAAACGTACCGTTGTCCGATCTGGTCAACAACACTTTCACGGTGCCTGAGCTGCCCGAAAGTCAACTTGCACTGTTGCTTGCCGTGGCGGACAAGACCCAGGCGCGCATCAACTGTCTTAGCCAGGATCCGCAGGAGATTCTAGCCAATGCCAGCATGAGTAGAAATTTCAACTTCCTGATTCCGGCGGCCCAGCTGAATCCAAGTCTGGTGGCTGAGCAGTTCGAATGCGCTCTGCTCGAAAAAAGCGACTTCGATCCGACGATCGCGATCTCGGGCGAATACGGTTCGACCTTCGGCCCGGAGATATCCGAGCAATACGAGAAGTCGCTTACTGCCTTGATCGCGTCCGAACCATCGGTCTCGGGAAGCGATACCGAGCCGGAACGAGTTTCCCTGAAACTGTGTCGATCGTTCCTGGCATTGTACGAAGAGGGGAATATGAGGCGCGCCTCGCAGCGCCTGTGCATCGTGCAACCGGCGCTCACGGTCCAACTGCATGGCCTTGAGGAACTCCTGGACACCCAGCTGTTCGAGCGCTCCCATCGCGGTCTCGAGCCGACCTCACGCGCGGATTTTCTGTACGGCCTGCTCGCCCCGCTCATGGCGGAATTCGAGGAAGCAGTTCGAACGCTCCGTGCGGGTGCAATCGGCGGGCGCTTGCGGCGCCTCCGGCTTGGCCTCATTCCCGCTCTGGATGCCGAGAGCGAGACAGCCGAATACTTTGCGAACGCGCTCAATCGCTGGTCGGCGCGTTATCCGGAGACGATCGTCCAGGTTCTGGAGGCCTACTCGGCCAAGCTGCTCCAATGGCTTTCATCCGGGCGGATCGACTTCGCCTTGACGGATCGCGTGGTCGAAAGCCCGGACATGTCGTTCGATTTGATCGCAGAGGACGAAATGGCGGTCGTCGTCGAGAGGTCCACGCAGCTCCTGCCGCCGGGGCCGGTCACGTTGGAGACCGCATCCAAATTGCCGCTAGTGCTTCCGTCCAGCCGGCATGGCCTGCGTTCAATCATCGCGCAGCCACTGCAAAAGGCAGGATTGGACCTCAATCCAAGGATCGAGGTCGATTCCATGGCCGCGGCGATCAGTCTGGTGAAGATCGGACGATACGCGACCATCCTGCCGACCGGAGCCATACACAAGAGCACTGACCGCCGGCGTCTTTCCATTCATACGATCCGCGCGCCACGCATTCTGCGCAGCATTTGCCTGGTCAGGATGCGGAACGAGATACCGGATCCGGCTGCGCAGGAGTTTATCGAAGAGTTGCAGAGCGCGTTTTCCTCGGCGGGAGAGCGCATCTCCGTCGAAGAAGGCGACGTTACTGCCTCATCGAAGCTCATCGCATAACCGCTGCCTGGTTGAACCTGGATCGCAACGTCGAGCGGATTGATCGCCGGGCGAAGGCATTGCAGCGCGCTCTCTGGGGCGGCCGAAATCGGTACGGCAATTGTTATCGGCGGTTTCGGTAGATTGAATTATCGGCCGTTCGACGGTCGTGGTTCCCTGCTTTCGAGAGATTATTCCGCAGGGATCGGAACGCAGGAGTCGTCATGAGCATGTTTCATCTGGGTTGGTTTCTGGGCCCCGGCATCACGGTCCAGGGCTGGAATACGCCCAACTACGCTCCGAGCTATGAGTGGACGCAGCCGGACATCTACCAGGATGCGGCAAGGGCACTCGAGCGGGCCTGCTTCGATTTCATGATCCTGGAAGACACGAGCGCTGTCCCTTACGCCTACAAGGGATCCATGGATTTCTACCTGAAGAACGCAACGATGACGCCGAAGCTCGATCCGGCGGTCCTAACCCCCTACATACTTTCGGCGACCAAGCGTCTTGGCGTGGCGTTGACCCTGACTACGACTTTCTATCCGCCGTGGATCCTGGCGCGGCAAATGGCGACGCTCGATCACTACTCAAAGGGCCGCATCGGCTGGAACATTGTGACGGCAACCAGCGATGCCGCTGCGCAGAACTTCGGCTACGACAAGCAGTTCGAGCACGATCAGCGCTATGACATGGCCGACGAGTATCTCGACCTTGCGGCGCAGCTCTGGGAGGCCTGGGATGCCGATGCTGTTCGCATGGACCTTGAAAGCCAGACCTTCATCGATCCATCGAAGGTGAAGGCAATCAACTTCGAAGGAAAGTACTACAAGTCGCGGGGGCCGCTAAACGTGCCGCGTTCCCCCCAGACGAAGCCCTTGTATGTCGCTCCAGGAGGGTCGCCGCGTGGACGGAAGTTCAGCGGGCGCAACGCCGAGGTTGTACTCGCCGGCGGCGAGTCCATCGCGGAGATGAAGGAATACCGCGCGGAGGTCCGCGCGCATGCGAAGGCGTATGGTCGCGACCCGGACAAAATCAAGACGATGTTCATCGCCGGCGTCCTGGTCGGACGGGACAAGAGGGGAGTCGAGGAGATCAAGGAGAACCTGCCGAAGATGAGGCAGCGCCGGTTTGAAGCCCATCTGGCTTCGCTGTCGTTCTTGTCGGGCATCGACTTCTCTAAGTTTGAGCTCGACACACCGCTACCGGAGATCAAGACCAACGGCATGCAGACGATGTTGCGCATGTTCAAGGATGCCGGACCCAAGGCGACGCTGCGCGATATCGGAATGCGTCCTCCGGGGTGGGAACTGATCGGGACGCCGGACGAGATCGCCTCGATGATGAAGGAAGCGATGGAGGAAATCGGCGGAGATGGCTTCCTCGTCACGGGGCCGGTCACGCCGCGCTACATCAACAGCGTCGCCGACGAGCTCGTTCCCGTCCTTCAGAAGCGTGGCCTGACGCGGAAGGAGTACAGCCATGAGCACTTAAGGGATAATGTGATGGCATTCTAGGCCGGGCAAATTCGGTCCGGAGGCATCCCATGACAAGGTCCCTTATTTTCCAGCGCAATGTGTTCGCGCTAATCAGTGCTCAAGCTTTCGGAGCTGCCGGACCGCCCATCGTGATTTCCTTGGGCGGTCTGGGTCGCGGGCTGTTGCGACCCGATCGAGCGTCCTCGCGTGCTCAACGACTTTCTCGTTTTCGGCACCACGGCGTCGGGATCGTTGTTGGCGGGCGGTCTCATGAGAACGGATTGGGGCTGGTCAGTCGTTGCCTGGACAGCGGCTACCCTTGCCATGGTCAAGGGCACCGTCCTTTCGCTCGTAATCTATCTCGGCAGACGCGTCGAGCCGGCGACGGCATGACGTCGGTTCGTTCGATGAGGAGTGACACGTGAACGGATATGAGGACCCGGCGCTTATGAATGGCGAAATCTTCAAATCGCTGATGCGCAATATTGCCTCGAGCGTGGCGGTCATTACGACTAGCAACGAAGGGCGGCTTCATGGAATGACAGCCACGGCGGTCTGCAGCGTCAGCGCCGACCCCGCGACGATCCTCATCGTCGTCAACCGATCGACCCGCAGCCACCCGATCATATCCTCGACCAAGCAGTTTACGGTCAACATCCTCGCTGAAGATCAGCACGAGATCAGCGGGCTTTTTGCCTCGAAGCAAGACAATCCGTTCTCGGCCGTAGAGCATCGGATAGGCCTGAACGGCAATCCCATCGTCGTCGGCGCAGCGGCACATCTCGAATGCTCGACTTACTATGAACTGGACGTCGGAACCCACACGGTTTTCGTCGGCCATGTGACGAGCGGGGACGTCTCGACGGTGCCGCCGCTCGTTTATCACGAAGGGCAATATAAGTCCCTCTCGCCTCGCAAGCCGGAGCGCGAGGTGGCACCGATGTTCATCGACCGCTGGTCGCCCAGGGCATTCTCGCCGAGCGAGATCGATGACGAAACGCTGATGTCGCTGTTCGAGGCGGCGAGATGGGCGCCGTCATCGATGAATGCGCAGCCATGGCGGTTCATCTATGTCAGGCGTGGGCAAGCGAAATGGCAAGCGTTTCTCAACACGCTTTCGAACACGAACCGGTCGTGGTCGATCCATGCGGCCGCGCTCATCGCGTTCGTGTCGAAGAAGACCCTGCAATTCGACGGAAAGGAATTTCCGTCGCCTACGCACAGCTTCGACACTGGCGCAGCCTGGATGAGTTTCGCGCTCCAGGCAAATCTGTCCGACTGGTATACGCACGGAATGGCGGGGTTCAACGCCGAGAAGCTCGCTCACGAATTGGAGTTGCCCGATGATTTCGCCATCAACGCGGTGGCGGCGATCGGAAGGCTGGGCGATAGCTCATCGTTGCCGGATCATCTCAAGGCGCGGGAGATACCGAGCGAGCGAAAGGCCCTGTCGGAGCTTGTATTCAACGGAACCTTTGGTGCGGCATGAGTGGCGGGTCGGGGGCCACGCCGCAGTCCGGCCGGAGCGATACACTGCCCAAGGTCGGGTTGGGGACGAGATTGTTGCTCGGCGACAGATGTGCCGATGTGGTCGTCAAAGCCATCGAAATTGGTTACCGATACGTCGATACCTCGCCGAGTTACGGCAACGAGGATGCCGCCGGTCGGGGAATAAGACTGTCCGGTATTGACCGGCGCGAGATGTTCGTCACCACGAAGGTGGAGCGTGAGGATCTTCGTCCGGAACGCCTTCTGGAATCAGCGCAACGAAGTCTTGATACGCTCGGCCTCGATTGGATTGATCTCCTGCTCATCCACTGGCCGAACGCCGAAGTGCCGATTTCGGAAACGCTCTCGGCGATGCGCGAACTTCAGCTGTCCGGTTCCGTTTCGCATATAGGGGTCGCCAACTTTCCCATTGCAATGCTCGATGAGACGGTTGCGGCCTCTGGTCGAGCCGGGACAAAGGTGTTCGCCAACCAGATCGAGGTTCATCCGTCGCTTCCGCAGCGACGACTTGTCGCTGCGTGCGCCGCACGCGGCGTGCGTCCCATCGCCTATTCGCCCATGGGACGCGAGGATCTGAGCCATCCCTTGGTATTGGGTATCGCCGAACGCACGGGACGAACCCCAGCCCAAATCGCGCTCCGTTGGCATATTCAGAGAGGCGTCTTTCCTGTGCCCATTCCGGATACAGGTGAACCGGCGCAGATCGCAGTCCAATTCGAGCTCTTTGACTTCGAACTCTCCCAGGACGACATGGCGGTGCTCAGCAACGTTGGCCCGGAGAGGCGTTACTTCTCGCCTGCTTGGGCTCCAGTCTGGGATCCGCAGGATTGAACCAACCTATCGAAGGCGACCTTAGAGGGCGGAAAATGCGTAGACGAGATTTCCTGAAGGGTGTGGCCGCAAGCGCACTACCTTTGCCCGCCTTCGCGCAGGGTAAAACGACGACGTTGAGGATCATCAAAAGCCAGAATCTCGGCAGCGTCGATCCGATCTGGACGACCGCGGCTGCGACGCAGGACTTCGGGTTCATGGTGTTCGATACGATCGTTGGCGCGGACGCCGATTTCGTGCCGAAGCCGCAAATGGCCGAGGGATGGACGGTCGAAGACAACGACAAAACCTATATATTCAATCTTCGCGAGGGCCTCAAATTCCACGACGGCGAACCGGTCAGGTCCGTCGATTGCATCGCGTCGATGAAACGCTGGTGGGCGCGCGACGTCGCCGGCCAGATGGTCGCGGGCGTGACGGATTCCGTCGATGTCATCGACGATCGCACCTTCAGGATGCGCCTGAAGTCACCGTTTCCGCTGCTGCTCGATGCCCTGGGCAAGCTCAGTCCCGCAAGCTGCATCATCATGCCCGAGCGGATCGCCAAGACGGATCCGTTCAAGCAGATACCCGAGGCCATCGGCAGCGGTCCGTTCAAGTTCCTGACGAGCGAATGGGTGCCGGGGCAAAAGGCGTCGTTCGCAAGGTTTGCCGATTACATTCCCCGCTCCGAGCCCTTCAGCGGTCTCGCGGGCAATCATGCCGCCCTGGTCGACCGGGCGGAATGGTCGTTCATCGGTGATGCGGCAACGGCAGCGGCAGCCATGCAAGCGGGCGAGCAGGACTACTGGGATGGTCTGCCGGTCGATCTCGTGCCTCTCATGAAGGAGAACCAGAACCTTATCGTGGGGCCGAGAAGTACGAGCGCCACAAACTATACGTTCGTCATGAATCATCTCCAACCACCGTTCAACAACCCGGCGATCCGGCAGGCTGTTGCGATGGCGATCGATCAGAAGGAATATCTGCTGGCGGCAACCGCTGGCCTTCCCGAAAATGGCGGGGCTTGTCCAAGCTTCTATACGTGCACCTCGCCGTACGCGAGCGATGCCGGGGCTGCCGTGCTGAAGGAGAAAAGCATCGAGAAAGCGAAGGCGGCTCTCAAGGCGGCCGGCTATGCCGGCGAGAAGGTCGTGTTCATCGGCGCGAGTGAACCGCCTGCGCTGGCCGCGATCGCCCAGGTCTCGGACGATCTTCTCAGGCGCATGGGGTTCAACGTCGAATTCGTGACGACCGATTTCGCGGGAATGATCCAACGCCGCGTCAATAAGGGACCGGTCGACAAGGGAGGATGGAGTGCTTTCAACAGTACCTATGGCGCCGTCGATCTTCGCAATCCGTCGGTCAACTCGCTGCTGCGCGGGGCGGGGGAGCAGTCCTGGTTCGGCTGGCCGACCAATCCCCGGCTCGAGGAACTACGCAACCAGTGGTTCCTCCTGACCAATGCAGAAGAGAGGGTAAAGGTTGCTCACCAGATCCAGGTCGAGGCCTTCAAGACGCTCCCCTACATTCCGATTTGCTACTCGTACCCACCGATTGCCTACAGCAAAAAGCTGACAGGCGTTACACGGCAGCCGATCAATTCGTTCTGGGGAATCGGCAAGCAATCCTGAAGACGCGCGCCCATCGCGCGGCAGCACTGACGAATCTAGAAAAGGTGTGTTCATGAGCGATTTCGATCTCGTTCTTACCGGGCAGGTGGTGCGGACCGACCGGGTGATAGAGAATGGCTTTGTGGCGATCCGGGGAGGGACCGTCGAATTGGTAGGCAACGGCGAGCCTCCTGCCGCGCGCGAGCGCCAGGACTTCGGCGGGTCCTATGTGCTTCCGGGCGCGGTCGACGCCCAGGTCCATTCGAAGTCACAGCTCGGTCAGGAGGATTTCATCTGGTCGACGCGCGCGGCGGCGGCAGGCGGCGTTACGACCGTCGTCGATATGCCCTACGACGCCGGCTTTCTGGTTTGCACAGGCGATCGGGTTCGGCAGAAGATCAAGGAAGCGGGCGAGCAGGCGCGTGTGGACTATGCGCTCTACGGTACGATCGATCCCGGTGACGGGCCGAAGCACATCGCGGGAATGGTCGAGGCTGGGGTCTCCGCTTTCAAATTCTCGACGTTCAACACGGATTCAAAACGCTTTCCCCGTATCCCGCCACAGGATCTTTACGCCTGCTTCACCGAGATCGGCCGGCTTGGCCTGGCCGCCGGCGTACACAACGAAAACGATGAAATGGTGCGCGCCGCGATGGCAAGTGTCGAGGCCAGCGGCATCACCGATTATCGTGCCCACGCGTTGTCTCGACCGCCGGTCACGGAAACGCTCGCCATGGCGGAAGTGTATGAACTCGGCGCCCAATCGGGATGTTCGACGCATGTCGTCCATTGCTCGGTCGGACGGGGCTACGACCTATGCGAAGCCTATCGCCAGCAGGGCTTCGATACGACCGTCGAAGCGTGCATCCATTATCTCACGCTGGACGAAGAGAATGACGTCGCGCGCCTCGGCGGAAAGGCCAAGATCAACCCACCCGTCAGGCCACGCGCCGAAGTCGAGGCCCTATGGCGACATCTTGCCGCCGGTCACGTCACGGTGGTGTCCACCGATCACGTCAGCTGGTCGGAGAGCCGCAAAGCAGACCCGGTCATGCTGAAGAATTCCTCCGGAGTGCCTGGATTGGAGGTTCTCTATCCCTTGCTTGTTAAAGGGCTCATCGAGCGTCGTCTCGATATTACCCTTGCTGCAAGGCTGCTTGCTGCCAATCCCGCTCGTCTGTTCAGGTTTGGGCACCGAAAGGGAGCGTTGGAGAGAGGGCGGGATGCCGACATCGTGGTGATGGCCCACGCGCCCCATCGCTATAACCCAGAGGAGTCAGGCCACAACTTTGTGACTTGGAGCCCGTATGCCGGCATCGAATTGCCTTACCGCCCTGTTGCGACTTATTTGCGCGGCGAGCTCGTGTTCGACGGAAAGGACGTATTGGCAGAACCCGGTACGGGCTGTTTCGTCCGGCCGCCGGCTCTCCGGCCTTCGCTCGCCAAGAATGAATCAGTAGCCGCCTGAGGCGGCTACCTGACGACGTATCGCGACCCAGTACGCTCAGCGGTACGGGGTCAGTATTGTTCGAGTTCCGCGGCGATGCGATTTATGACGTCTTTCGGTGGGTTGACGAATTCCGACCTGCTCAGAGGCTCGCCGTCGCCGGGGCGCGTCGTGGCAATCATGGCAATCTTGGTCACGGTGAGATTTTCGTGGATGGGATCGCAGCGGTCGGCCTTGACGCCTTCGACGACCATGAGGTCCTCGTGACCGCGGAAGCGCGCAGCCAGGGCCCACTCCACCTCGCGCGGATTTTCGATGTCGATATCGTCGTCGACGACGGTGACGAGCTTCAGCAGGTTGACCTGCCCCATCGCGAGCATAGCTGCCCGTTTGCCTTCACCCCGCTTTGGCTTGTGCATGGAAATAATCGCGTGCAGGCGACCCATGCCACCCTCGGTGATGAGAACACGCCGCACAGCTGGAATCATGCGGTGTAAGGCCTGGCGCAGCGTGGCGCCGATCGCGATCCCGCCGAGCAAGCAATGTTCGCTCGCGTATCCAGGCAAGATTGCCTGGTAGATGGCGTCCTTGCGTCGGGTGACGCACGTAATCCGTCCCCCCATTCCAGCGCCGTAACTGACGTAGAACCCGTGGAATTCGGATACGGGGCCTTCCTCGATCTGCTCCTCCGGGTCGAGTTCGCCCTCCAGAACGATCTCCGCCTCTGCCGGCACCTCCAGATCGACGGTCTTGCATTTGACCAATTTGAGCGGCTCGCCAAGCATGCCGCCGATGTTGTCGAATTCGTCGTCGCCCAGACCAAGATAGAGCTGCGAACCAAGCAGCACAGCCGGATGATTTCCGATGGCGACGGCGATGGGTAGCCGCCGGCCGAGCGCCTTGGCCTTCTCCGCGAGGAGGTTGAGGTGATGGTTCTTCGCAATACCGGCCATGACCCTGCTGCCTCCCTCGAGCCGAAGCCGCGCAATCGATACGTTGCGGCGCCCGGTTTCGGGATCCTTTGCGATGATCACGCCGGCCGTAATGTATGGGGCTGTTTCACGTTCGAACCAGGTTGGAACGGGCAGGGCGGCGGGGAGATCGATATCACCGGACTGAACGATCTCTTGTACCGGCCCCGAGTCGCTCATCACGGGCTTGATGGGGTAGGAGAGCGCGTGGATGCAGAGATCATCGAGCTTGCTTGCTTCGAGGTTCAGCCCAAGTGCGAACCTCTCTCGCGAGACCAGAAGGTTTCCAACGACCGGCAACGAGCCGGTTTGCTCGAAGAGGATCGCTGGCCCCCGATCCCGGAGTGCCAGCACGGCGCCGATTTCGAACTTCGGATCGATTCGCCGCTTCACACGATGAAGCGCTCCCGACGCATCGAGCTGCGACAGGAATCCACGCATGCTTTGATCGGTCATAAACTTTCGCTCTCATGGTCGTTCAGTTGGCGTTGTCTGCATTATCCAGCGATCGCACGGCATCATAGAGCGTGGCGGTGCCCATCGCCAACGCGTCCGGGTCGGCCCACTCGTCGGGACTGTGGCTCTTGCCTTCCAGGCAAGGGATGAACAGCATCGCCGAACGGCCGATCCGCGCAACGAAAGCGGCGTCATGGCCGGCCCCTGACGCAAGTTCGGTCGTGCTGTACCCAAGCTTCGACGCGCTGCGAGCCAAGATATCTCGAAGGTGCGGATCGCACCTGGTCGGGTCGGTTTTCGAGATGATCGCGAAGCGCTCGCGCTTTACGCCGGACCTTTGGGCCGCTTCCAGACTGTGCCGATCGAGCAGCATGATGAAGTCGTCGATCTCCCGGCCATCCTCTGCGCGTATGTCCAGAACCAACCGTGCCTGTCCCGGCACGACGTTTGCGGCGTTCGGCGCGATCTCGATAATTCCCGTGGTCGCCACGAAGTGGCCGCGACCGCTCGTTGCTTTGAGCGCGCCTTGTTTCGCGGTCCATGAGACGATCTCCGCGGCCGCTACGCCTGCATCGCGCCTTAGGTTCATCGGGGTGCCGCCGGCGTGGTCGGCAGATCCCAGCAAAATCAATTCGACCCGCGCAATTCCGACGATGCCGCTGACAATCCCGAGCTCGATTCGGCCGCTCTCGAGCACGCGCCCTTGCTCGATATGAAGCTCGAGATAGGCTGCAATGCTCGGCGGCGTGGTCCGCTCCAGAGCGGAGGGGCTGCCTCCGACCCTAGCCAAAGCGTCCGACAAGCGCTCGCCGGCGGCATTGGCCCGAGACAGCATATCAGGACTCAGGGCCCCAACCATCGCCCGACTACCGATGCAGGAGATGCCGTAGTCGCTGGGCTCCTCGGCCAGGAAATCCACGATCTCGAGCGGGTGATCGAGGGCGTGGCCGGATCGGATGACGGCTCGCGCAATCTCGACGGCTGCGAGGAGCCCGGCTGCCCCGTCAAACCTGCCTCCCGATGGAACCGTGTCCGAATGCGATCCCAGTACGATCGGTGGGAGCGGACGACGTCCTTCCAGCCGGCCGATCAGGTTGCCCCCGGCGTCCGTCCTGACGGCCAGCCCCGATTGAATGAAAAGGTTACTGAGCCAGGTCCGCCCCTCGGCAAAGCGAGGCGTAAACGAGCGGCGGGTCCAAGGACGATCCGGCTCCGTGATGGCGGCGAGCGCCATGAGGTCGGCCCATAGGCGGTCGGCGTCGATGCTCGACGTGCTTGGATCGAATGGCATTCCCTACGTGAATATGCGGGCGAGCCATCGCGCCAATAATCGTTTCCGGAAACAGGTATCAGAAAGGTCGTCTCGGCCCGTATTCCGCGCCGAAGCCGTTGACAGGGTAACGCAGCCAGAGCATCTGCAGAAGAGAAGGAGTTTTCATGTCTGGCGAGGCACGATTGATCGTTGGCATAACCGGGGCGTCGGGCATCGCGTACGGCGTCCGTCTCCTGAAGCTGCTGCGGCAGGCCCCGGTTGAAACTCACCTCGTGGTTTCGCGCGCGGGGGAGATCGCCATGGCGCATGAGGGCCCCGTCAAGGTATCGGACGTCCGGGATCTGGCGGATCGCTGGTACAAGTTCGACGACGTGGCGGCGCCCATCTCGTCCGGATCATTCCGCACGCAAGGCATGATCATTGCACCGTGTTCAGTCAGAACAATGTCCGAGATTGCAACCGGGGTGACATCTTCACTTCTGTCACGCGCGGCGGACGTCGTACTCAAGGAGCGCCGTCGGCTGACGTTGCTCGTTCGTGAGGCGCCGCTCCACACAGGGCATCTCAGGACCATGACGACACTCTCTGAACTGGGTGCAATCATCTACCCGCCCGTACCTGCGCTCTATACCAAGCCAGCGAACATTGAAGACATGATCGACCAGACGATCGGGCGCGTGCTTGATCTCTACGATATCGACCTTGGCCTCGTGTCACGATGGAAGGATCCGTAGTGTTGCCAAAGTGTCTGCAAATTGCCGGGGTGTCCGAGGTTGACGAGTTTCGCTGTCAACGGGAGATGGTCTGATGCAGCGCTTCGACCTCGGCGAATACACCCGACGCATCTCGACCACTTCAGCAGAGGCTCAGGATTGGTTCGACGCAGGGCTTAATTGGTGTTACGCCTTCAACAAGGCGGAAGGGGTGAACTCATTCAAGAAGGCGCTCGAATATGATCCTCAATGCGTCATGGCTCATTGGGGCATGGCATATGGCAGCGGCCCCTTTTATAACCTGACTTGGCGCGATCATGGCGAGCGTGAGGCGAATGCTGCCACCGCCACTGCTTTCAAGCACATCGCGTTGGCCCGCGCTTTGGTGAACAAGGCGACCCATGTCGAGGCCCGGTTGATCGAAGCTCAAGCGTGCCGCATCCAGAAACCGCATGCGGTTCTGCCTGAGGAATTTGACCGGTGGGACGACGACTACGCGGCGGAGATGCGCAGGGTCCATCGCGAATATCCTGACGACGCCGATGTCACGGCACTCTTTGTTGAAGCCCTGATAACCAGGACGCCGCGGCGGTTGTGGGATGTCAAGACGGGCCGGCCCGCGAGGAACTCCGACGTGCTCGAGGCACTTTCGATTTGCGAGCGCGGTATTGATGTCGTGCGGTTGACAGGCGCTCAGCCAAATCCGGCTCTGCTGCACCTGCATATCCACATCTTGGAGACGTCGAATGAACCCGAGAGAGCGTTGGCATCGGCGGCGGCACTGGCGCCCCTATGCCCGGACGGCGGGCATCTGAACCATATGCCGGCACATGTCCACATGCTCGTCGGGGACTATCAGAGTGCCAGGCAGGCTAGCGAATTGGCGATTGCAGCCAACGACAAATTTCTTGCTTGCGCCGGCACGCTATCGCCCTACACGACCGCGTGTGCTCATGATCTGCTTTTGATGATGCATGCCTGCATGTTCTTAGGAGCATACGGCGATGCGATTGGAGCGGCCGGCAAGCTCGGCGGCATGGTGACCGAAAACCTTCTCGCGGTCCCGGACCGCCCCAAATTCGTGACAAGTCTCGAGGGTTATAATTCCATGCGCACCCACGTTCTCGTACGGTTTGGCAAATGGAAGGAAATCATCGACGAGCCTATGCCCGCGACGCCAGCGGCGTATCCAGTCACGACAGCCATGCTTCACTACGCCAAGGGTGTGGCGCATGCCACCCTTCGAGACTTCACCGCGGCAGAGCGCGAGCGCGTGCTCTTCCTGGAGTGCGTGTCGCGCATTCCGGCAGATCGCAAGGTGTTCAACAACACCGCGAAGAGTATCCTTTCGGTCGCGGAGAGTATGCTGGAAGGAGAATTGGCCTACCATAAAGGACAATACGAGACGGCATTCGCGCATTTGCGGGAGGCGGTATCGAGAGATGATGGCCTGGAATACGTCGAACCTTGGGCTTGGATGCATCCTCCGCGGCATGCGCTCGGAGCGTTGCTCGCCGAGCAAGGCCACTTTTCCGAGGCGGAAAGCTGCTACCGTGCCGACCTCGGCCTGAGCCCGGGCGTTCAGAGGTGCGCGCAGCACCCCAACAACGTTTGGGCGCTTCAAGGGCTTGTAGAATGCCTGCAGGTTCGCGGCGCCGTCGATGAATTGAAAGATGTCGAACTCCGATTGTCCGCGGCTAAGGCGTTGTCGGACACAACCATTGCGGCTGCCTGCATGTGCCGGACTGGTTCGGCCTCAAATACAGGTTCAAAGTGCTGCGGTTGACGCCGGTCTATCGTCGCCAGGCACGCTGGCTGACTTAGAGCGAGCTGCAATAGATATCGGCGCGAACTGAATCCCAATCGGCGACTTGGTCGATCTCGACGGCATTGCGTCCTGGGGGCAGGCAGCCATCCGAGATTAGCGAGAACCTCGCGAGAGGTTCTCACCGGCGTTCTCAATCGGCCGACAGCGGCTCGCCCCTCAGCGACCAACTCGCTCCGTCAAAAATTGCAATTCGCAGGGTCTTGAATGGAGTGTAGTCGCCGGGTTTGGTGCTGATCGAGATGCCCGGGAGCATCATCGGCAGTCGCTCGCCGTTGAGCGACGTCGCCTGCCGGATGAGGTTATCGCGGGTCAGTTGATCGCCGCACTTCCGTAAGGCCAGCGTCACGGCGTGAACGTTCATGTAGGCGACCAGCACAGAATAGTCGTCTGGATTGGCCGTGGGCGCGTATTTTTTCAGGAAGTCCTTGTAGGCGTTGACTTCGTCGTCGTTGGCCCAGGCCGGATCTCCTGGCTGCTTGAGGAACTGCGTCGTGACCAGCCCTTTCGAAGCCTCGAGTCCAGCGGGTTTCAAGATGGTCTCGACGGAGGCGGTCGAGCCGCCGATCACGTGCAGCGGCTTCCAGCCGAGCTCGTAGACCTTGCGGATCGACTGTGCGGCGGCCTTCGACGATGACTGCTCGATCAGCGTGTCGACGCCCGCAGCCTTCAGCTGAACGATCTGCGAATCGATTGTGGGGTCGGCGAGCTCATAGGAGGTTACGGCGACGATTTGCGAGGCCTTGGATCCGAGTCCTGCGCGGAGGCCTTTGAGATAGTCCTTTCCATAATCGTCATTCTGATAGAGCACGCCGATCTTGGCGTCAGGTTTCGCCTTAACGATGTATTTGGCAACTACCTGGCCTTCGGTCTCGAAATCTGGGTAGAGCGGGATGGTCCACGGGAACGCCTTCGGGTCGTTGAAACGGCGTCCGCCCGCGGTGATGAACAGCTGTGGCACCTGCTTGCCGTTCAGGTACTTCTGGATCGCGACATTGGGCGCGGTACCGATGGTGCCGACCTCGGCCAGCACGCCAACATCTTCGATCAGCTTGCGCGACTGCTCAATCGCCTTCGGCGCGTTGTAGGCATTGTCGAACTGCGTGAAGCTGATCTTGCGGCCGTTGATGCCGCCTTGGGCGTTCAGCATCTCGAAATATCCGACGACGGCGCGTCCTGCTCCGGCACCAAAGGCCGATGCCGGGCCGCTGAGCGGCGTCGATTGTCCGAGCTTGATCTCAGTGTCGCTGGCACCGGGGCCGTAGGCCTTTTGCGCATGGAGCGGCGCGGCTGCGAATGCCGCGAATACGGCAAGCGCGCCTAGCGCTTGACTAATCGTCCTGTCCAAAGTGTTTCCTCCCGTGTTGTCTGCTTTTATCGTTTTGCCTGATTGATAATTTTCATCGCAGCAGTTCTCGGGCAATGACCATCCGCTGAATCTGGTTGGTGCCCTCGAATATCTGGGTCAACTTGGCGTCGCGCATCATGCGTTCGACCGGGTAGTCCATCGTGTAGCCGTAACCGCCGAAGATCTGCACGGCGTCGGTCGTTACCTTCATGGCCATGTCGCTGCCGACGCATTTGGCCATGCTGGCGAGGACATTCAGGCGTTTCCAATCGCCGACATCGCCGGCGCGCGCGCATTCATAGACCAGGGCGCGCGCGGCCTCGATCTGCATGGCCATGTCGGCCAGCATGAATTGCACTCCCTGAAATTCGGAGATCGACTTCTCGAACTGCTTGCGCTCTTTCGCATAGGCGACGCTGGCGTCGAGCGCGCCCTGCGCCAGTCCGACGGATTGCGCGCCGATGGTCGGGCGGTTGAGGTCGAGCGCCCGCATCGAGGCGCGAAAGCCCTTACCTTCCTCGCCGACGAGATTCTCGGCCGGCACCCGCACATTGTCGAGGAAGATCGGCGTGTTGGGGGCGCCGCGAAAGCCCATCTTGCGCTCATGGCGACCGAACGAGATGCCCGGCATGGTCTTCGGCTCGACGATGAAGGCGCTAATCCCGTCCGCGCCGGTGCCGTCGCTGGTCCTCGCCATCACCACGATGTAGTCCGCGACGACGCCGTAGCTGCACCATTGCTTGCGGCCATTGAGGACGTAGCAGTCGCCGTCGCGTTTCGCCCGTGTGTTGATGGCGGTGACATCGGAGCCGGCCTGTGGCTCGGAGATCGCGATCGCGGTAACGACGCCGCCTTTCGCGATAATCGGCAGGTACTTTTTGCGCTGTTCCTCCGAACCGAAATGGAGCAGCGGCATGATGAACATGGTGTTGAGGCAGGCGATCGAGGCGCAGGCCGGCGATATCCTGGAGATCTCCTCGCGCGCGATGCAGGCCATGGTCAGGTTGCCGTTGGGGCCGCCATATTGCTCGGGCACCCACAGCTGCATCAGCCCCATCTCGCCGAACAGCTTGACGAGCTCGAGCGGGAAGCGGTCGGTTTCGTCAATCTCGGCGGCGATTGGCGCGACGTGCCTGGCGGCCATCTTTCGGACGTTGTCGCGAAACGCGACCTGCTCCTCGGTAAATCCCATGCGCAATCCCCGCTTTCTGCCTTTTTGCCGGAAAGTCCAAAAAAGGACTTCCATTGAATGGGTGATCCATTTAATAATTCACCGCATGTCGACCAAGTCAAGCCCTCGTGCGCCCGCCAGCCCAGCTTCGCCCTCACCGAAACGGAGGGGACGGGCCTCGGATCACCGTGCGGCCGGCGCGCCGGCGCCGCTGACGTTCCGGCCCATCCACACTCGCCGGGCGTTCGAGGAGATATGCGCGCGCATCCGCGAACAACTGGCGCTGGGAGTGCTCAAGCCCGGCGACAAATTGCCGCCGGAGCGCGACCTCGCGCAGCAGCTTGGCGTCAGCCGCAATGTGCTCCGAGAGGCGCTGCGCAGCCTTGAAATGGCCGGGGTGCTTCGTCTCCAGAAGGGCGTCAAGGGCGGCGCCTTCGTCCAGCAGGGCGACACCAGCCGGATGAATGTCGTGATGCGCGACATGCTCAGTCTCGGCACGATCTCGGTGCGCGAATTGTCCGAAGCGCGGATTCACGTCCTCGATATGGGGGTGCAATTGGCGTGCGTGAACGCGAAGCAGGCCGACTTCGAGGCGCTGGAAGGAAACATCGCGCGTACCGAGCTTGCCACCCGCGAGGGCCGGCTGCTGGACCGGGTCGAATGCGCCCGGGAGTTCTACAGGCTGCTGGCCGTGGCGAGCGGAAACAAGGTGATCGCGATGATCATGGATTCGGTCACCGAGATTCACATGCGGTTCGTCTATGCCAAGGTGGCGTCGAGCGGCGTGGCGATGGCCCGGCTGGTCGAGCGGCGTCGACAGTTCATGACGGCGCTGCGCGAGCGAGATGCCGCGTTAGCGACGCGCTTGATGCGCAGCCATCTCGGGGCGGTGCAGCGGATGCTGGAACAGGATCCCGGCGCCATGTCGCTTCAGGTCGCCTTGGCCGAGATGCAGCCCGGCATCAGAGGCTGACGGAGCCAGAAGTCGCGGCAAGACGGATCGAGTTCGAACAAGAACAGACACGGAGGAAGAAATGTCCCACTATGCCAAATATGAGTGCCTGACCGTCGACGTGGCCGACAAGGTCGCGACCGTAACCTTGAACCGGCCGCAGGCGCGCAACGCGATCAATCAGAAGCTGATCCGTGAGCTCCGGACGATCTGGGACGATCTGGCCGACGATCATGCCGTCAACGTCGTCGTGCTCACCGGCGTGGGGGAGTTCTTCAGCGTCGGCGGCGACGTCAAGGCGATGTCGGAACGACCGGGCGGTGATGTCCTCGAAGAAGGCGAGGTGCATGATCCCATGATCAGCCGGCGCGGCGTCACCCGTCAGCTCGAGCTCGACAAGCCGATCATCGCCGCCATCAATGGCGACGCCATCGGTCTCGCCGCAACCCACGCACTGCTTTGCGACATCACTGTGATGGCCGAAGATGCGCGCATCGGCGATACCCATGTGTCGCGCGTCGGCCTGGTGGCCGGCGATGGCGGTACCGTGATCTGGCCGCTTTTGATCGGCATCAACAAGGCCAAGGAGTACCTCATGCGAGGGACGCTCCTGAAGGGAAAGGAAGCCGAGCGGATCGGGCTGGTCAATCATGTCGTTCCGCGCGCGGAGGTGCTGGCCAAGGCCCGCGAGATCGCGGTCGAACTTGCCAATGGTCCGACCTGGGCCATTCGCTGGACCAAGCTGTCGATCAACCAGATCGTCAAGGAGCGGGTGAACATGATGCTCGAGGCTTCAATGGCGCTCGAACAGGTGACATTCGCGACCGCCGACCACAAGGAGGCGACGATGTCGTTCAAGGAGAAGCGCAAGCCGCGGTTCGGCCAGGGCTAGTGCTCGCCATGGACGGGGCTGAGCTCCCAACCGACGACGTCAGGGAGATGCTCCGGGATTCCCTGCGCGGGTTTCTCGGCGAGCACTGGAATGCGGATTGCCTCAGGCATGGTCCGTCTCCGCGCGAGGTCGCAGAGATATGGACCAGGCTCGTCGGGCAGGGCGTTGCAGCGCTCGGTCGCGATCCCGGGGAAGGGGGGCTTCGCGAGGTCTCCGTTGTGCTCGGAGAGCTCGGTCGCGCGGCGTGCTCGGCGCCGATGTGGTCCGCCGCGCTCGCCAATTTCGCGCTGTCGGCTTCGTCCTCTACGGCCGCGGCTGACCTGCTGGAGGGGCTTCATGCCGGCGCCGCACGGGTCGCGTTTTCGTTTGGCGCGCTCGATCCCGACGTCGGCGCAATCAAGGTCGCCGATCACGTTGCGACCGGCACGCTTCGCTTTGTCGAAGCCGCCGGAAGCTGCACGCATCTGCTCGTCGCAGTCGACCGATCCACGCTCGGTCTTGTCGCTTTGGATACCCCAGAGGTCGCAATAGCGCCGACCCGCGCCATGGGGGCCTGGGGTTTTCATGAAGTTCGGCTGAATTCGGCGCCGGTAACGGCCATTGCTCTGGACAACGGCGTGCTCGATGATCTCATGGTCAAGGGAAAGCTGGCGCTGATCGCACGGGCGCACGGCGCAGCCCGCCGCGCCTTCGAGCTGGCGACAGACTACGCGAAAGAGCGGCACCAGTTCGGGCAGCCCATCGGAAAGTTCCAGGCGATCCAGCACAAGCTTGCCGATTGCCTCATCGCCCTTGAAGGAGTGCGTCTGGCTCTGGATCACGCGGCGGCGTTGCACGATCGTGGCGATCGCGATTGGCGCTATTTTTCGAATTGTGCGGTTGTCTTTGCGAGCGGCGCTCTGCGGCGGGTGTCACTCGAAACCCACCACGCGTTCGGCGCCATCGGTTACGCCGACGAACACGAGGCGCCGCTGCACTTCAAGCGGGTGCACCTGGACACGATCGCGCTGGGCGGACTATTGCATGCGAAGCGGCGCATAGCTTCGCATTTGCTTGATCCCGGCAGCTCCGGCCTGCCCGAATACGACCTCGGTCCTGCCGGCAATCGGCTGCGCGTGCAGCTGCGGGAATGGCTGGAGCAGAACTGGTCGGGGGACAGCAAGGCGGAATTCGATTCCAGGCCGTTCGCCAAGCGGGAGTTCGACGCCGATTTCGCGCGCGACATCGGCAAGACGGGCTGGATCGGTCTCGGCTGGCCCAAGGAGTTCGGCGGCCAGGCGCGCTCGCCGCTCGAGCAGATCGCCTTCATGGAGACGATGGAACGCGGCGAGGCGCCGCGCATCGGCGCGTCGATCCAGGCCAACGCCCTGATGATGTTCGGGACATCAGAGCAGCAACGCAAATACCTGCCCGAGATACTTCGTGGCGAGGCCATGCATGGCATGGGGTACAGCGAGCCGCAGGCTGGCTCCGATCTTGCGGCACTGCGCACCAGCGCGGTGCGCGGCGGCGATCACTGGGTGATCAACGGCCAGAAGATCTGGACCACGACGTGGTGGGGCAAATACATGTTCCTCGCCGCGCGCACGGACAAGGACGCAAAGCCGCCGCATGCCGGCATCAGCATGTTCATCGTGCCGATGAATGCTCCGGGGATCACGATCCGGCCCGCGACCACGATGTATGACGGTTCGTTCGCCAACATCTTCTACGACAATGTCCGGATTCCGCAGGAGAACATCGTCGGCGAGGTCAATGCCGGCTGGAAGGTGTTGACCGGCGCGCTCGCCTTCGAGCGCGGCCTGGTCGGAGGCGGCATCGTGCTGAAGGTCGCCCACGCGTTTGAGCAATTGTGCCGGCATGTCATCGCGGCAGATACCGCCGGGGCGGCGCTGGGCGATGATCCGGTTATCCGCGACAGGATGGCTACCCTCGCAGCGGATATCGAAGTCGGACGCCTGTTGATGATGCATTGCGCCGAACTCGCCACCGGCGGCGTGACGCCGCCTGAATACGGCGCCATCAGCAAGGTCTTCTCCAGCGAATTGATGGAGCGTTTCGGCGAAGCCGCGCTCGACATTCTTGGCATGCGCGCCGCGCTGTCCGAGCAGATGCTGGACGCGATCGACAACGGCCGCTTCGAACAGAACCTGCGCCATTCGCTGATGTGGGTCATCAGCATCGGTACCAATGAGATTCAGCGCAGCCTGATCGCGCAACGTGCGCTTGGATTGCCCAGATAGGAGTCGTCGCATGCAGCAGCAAGCCTCCGCGCCACCTCTCGAGGGCAAGCGTGTGCTCGATTTCTCGATCATGCTGGCCGGCCCCTATTGTGCCCGGCTGCTCGCCGACGTCGGCGCTGATGTGATCAAGATCGAGCCGCCCGAAGGCGATGACATGCGGTTGCGGACACCGCTTCGCGACGGCCATAGCGCCTATTTCGGGCAGCTCAATGCGGGCAAGCGGAGCTTGGCGCTCGACCTGAAGAGCCCTGAGGCGATCAGACTGGTGCATCAATTGGTGTCGGAGACAGACATCCTGGTCGAGAACTTTCGGCCGGGCGTGATGGATCGTCTCGGCCTCGGCTATGAGGCGCTGCGCGCGATCAATCCCCGCCTGATCTATTGCTCGATCTCGGGTTACGGACAATCCGGTCCCGCCGCGGAGCGCGCGGCCTATGCCATGATCGTCCATGCCGAGAGCGGCTTCGATCGTTCATTGATGCGATATGCCGGCGACAGGGATCGGCCGGCGTCCGGCGCGATTTTCGTCGCAGACGTGCTGGGCGGCATTTTCGGCTACTCCGCGATTCAGACCGCGTTGGTGCAACGTGCGCGGACCGGGGTGGGCCAG
This sequence comes from Bradyrhizobium sp. LTSPM299, assembly GCF_000938235.1. Classification (NCBI taxonomy): domain Bacteria; kingdom Pseudomonadati; phylum Pseudomonadota; class Alphaproteobacteria; order Hyphomicrobiales; family Nitrobacteraceae; genus Bradyrhizobium; species Bradyrhizobium sp. LTSPM299. Next base: position 10,260 of record NZ_JYMU01000066.1, on the reverse strand, counting down.
CGGATCGACGTCGCGTTGATGGACTGCATGCTGAACCTGCTCGTCTACGAACTGCAGGAGGCGCAGTTTCCGATCCGCTCGCCGCGCCCGACCTATGGTCCGGTGCGTGCCCTGGATGGCGATATCCTGATCGCGCCGATCACACCGCGGAATTTTGCGGCGCTCTGCGAGGTGACGGGGCAAAGCGAGCTTGCCGAAGACGCGCGGTTCAAAACCGTACCCGGACGAGGCGCGAACTGGACCGCGATGATGCAGGTGATCGAACAATGGACCGCGCAGCACACGGTGCGCGATTGCATGGCCGCGCTCGATCGCGCCGGCGTTCCCGCTGCCGAATATCGCGATCCCGGCGCGGCGCTGACCGATCCGCATCTCCTTCAGCGCGGCTCATTCGCGTCCATCGCCGACGGAGCGGGCGAGTTCATGGGGGTGAATGCCCCCTGGAAAATGTCGGGCGCGTCGACTTCCATGCAGCGCGACATCCCCGGGATCGGAGCGCATCGCGACGAGGTGCTGTCGCGGGTGCTTGGCCTATCTGCGGAGGCCATTGCCGATCTTCGCGAAGCGGGCGCGTTTGGCAGCGTGACGGCCTAGCTCGGCCACGCTGTCGTCACGTGTCGGTTGGCGAATCCGGCGGCGGAGCCTTTGCGATGGCCAGCAGGCATTTGAGGAAATGCGCGCGGTCTTCCTTGCGCAGGGGAGCCAGCATGATGTCCTGCAACTCGGCCGCGGCCGGAATCACGGCCAAAAGGGCTTCTTCGCCCTTGGCAGTAATTTGCACCTGAATCGACCGGCGATCGTCCGGATTGCTCTTCTTTGAAATCAGCCTGCGCGCCGTCATCCGCTTGAGCATTTCGCTGAGCGTGTTGCGGTCGCAACTGATTCTGTCGGCCAGAACCGACGGCGTGAGCGGACCCAATTGGTAAAGCGCCATCAGAAGGCCGAATTGCCGCGGCGTGATGTCGGACTGGCGGGTCAGGCTCTGATAGAGGCCGTCGTACCGGGCTTCGAGCAGCCGGAGCAGAAATCCGACGCCGCCCTCCAACTGCCAGTGACGGGCAATGTCCGCGGCGGAGCCAGTCTTGATTGCCTTGTCGGCCGACATGCCGTCGTGATCCCCGCTGCAGATGCGAATTCACGTAGGCGTTAGCAGCTTGACGGCGTGCCCTCAACGGCCCGGTGAACCGGCGATGCAGCGGGTTCCAGTCGATATCGAGACTTTAGAGCTATTGCACGGTCGTCATCAATGTAGTACGTATACGTATCAAGTGCGGCGCAACAAGACGCCGTCTGGGAGGTTTCCTTGGACCTGCGTGAATTGCTCTCGATTCCCTATCTGCTTGAGGCCGAGGCGGTCGAAACCGAGCCCGGACAGTGGCTGCTTCGTCTCGCCTATCCGGAGTTGCCGGGCTGCACCGCGGAAGGGGCCGTCGTCGAGGACGCGCTGAAGGAACTGGAGCGGCGGCGGATCGAAATGATCGTCAGCCTGGTCGAGCAAGGGAAAGAGCCACCCATCCCACGTCGTCCGCTCGCAGCGTCTGATCCGCTTTGGACCGTGCAGGATCTGGGATTGTCCGGCCGCGTCGCCGCACTGCTGGGCCGCACGCCGAACCAGAGCACCTGATTACAGGAAACGGAGGAAGCTCATGCTCTCGCGAGAAGACAATGAACGCCTGGTCAGAGTTGGAAAAGGCACACCGCTCGGGGATCTCTTTCGGCTCTACTGGATTCCCTTCCTGCCGTCGGCGGACCTCGTCAAGGACGGGCAACCGAAGCGCATCCGGCTGCTTGGGGAAGATCTGGTCGCCTTCAGGGACTCCGAAGACCGCGTCGGGTTGGTCGACCAGGCCTGTTCGCATCGCGGCGCGCCGCTGATCTTTGGACGAAATGAGGATTGCGGGCTTCGCTGCGTCTACCACGGCTGGAAATTCGACGTCAGCGGCGCTGTGACCGATATGCCGGCGGAGCCTGCCCGCAGCCGCCTCAAGGAGCGCGTGCGCATCAAGGCCTATCCCTGCAAGGAGCGCAACGGGATGATCTGGACCTACATGGGTCCCGATCAGGCCGAACTGCCGCTGCTGCCCAATGTCGAATGGAATCTGGTCCCGGAGGCGCAGGTGCACATCTCGCTTCGGGTTCAGGAGTGCAACTGGCTGCAGGCCGTCGAAGGCGAGATCGACTCGGCGCATGCGCCGCTGCTGCACGGGCGGCTGGATGCCCAGGGCACGACGAGTGCCTGGATCCAGAAGCGCGACCTTCGCCCGACCTTCGAATGCATCAAGCAGGATTTCGGGATGAGCATCGCGGCGCGGCGCAACTACGACGCCAATACGCTGTACTGGCGCGTCAACCAGTTCATGCTGCCGTTCTATACCCTGGTGCCGCCGTTGTCGCCGTTCCCGGATCTGAGCGGACACGCCTGGGTGCCGATCGACGACGAGAACACGCTCTGCATCATGTTCTCGTATCATCCGTCGGAGCCGCTGCAGGCCAAGACGCGGCAGATCTTTGCCGAAGGACACAATGGCCGGGAAAGCGGTCATGCCAGCCGCCATGCGCTGGTCGAACATCCCGTGACTGTTCCGTATGCGGGCTATTGGACGAAATACAATCCGCAGAACGGCTTCCAGTTCGACCACCAGGCGCAGCAAACCACTTGGTTCTCCGGATTGCCGGGCCTCTGGGTGCAGGACGGCGCCTGCCAGAGCGGCGTGTCGCCGATCTTCGATCGCACCAAGGAGAACCTCTGCTCGAGCGACACCGGAATCGCGATGACGCGGCGTTTCATTCTGGAGGCGCTTGGTGCCTATCGCGATCACGGCACCAGGCCCAAGGGCGTGACGGATCCTGATGTCTTCATGGTTCGAGCGGTGTCGATGCGATTGCCGCCGGAGGACTCCTGGGTCAATGTCGGTGCTCCGTTCATGCGGGCGAAGCTCGGTGCCGATTTCGGGTACGAGCTGTGAGGCGCCCGCGTCATGGCTGATGGTCTCGAGGTCCGGGTCAAGCGCATCAGTTACGAGGCCGAGGGCATCAATTCCTACGAATTGGTGTCACCGACGGGCGGCGATCTCGTTCCCTTCACCGCCGGCAGCCATATCGACCTGCATCTCTCGAACGGCATGATCCGCAGCTATTCGCTGGTGAACGACCAGCGCGAACGGCATCGCTATGTCATTGCGGTCAACAAGGATGCCGCGAGCCGGGGCGGGTCACGCTTCGTCCATGACAATTTCAAGGTGGGCGACATCATCACCGTGTCTCACCCGCGCAACAATTTTGCGCTGCAAGAGGGAGCCGAGCTCTCGGTGCTGATCGCAGGCGGGATCGGGATCACGCCGCTGTTGTCGATGGTCCGCCAACTTGAGACGCTGCGGCGACCCTGGAAGCTGTTCTATGCCGCAAGGACGCGCCTGGCCGCCGCCTTCCTCGACGACCTCAATGCTCTCCGACCGGACATTGGTCGGAATCTGCACCTCGATTTGGATGACGAGCGCCCGGGCCGTCTGTTCGATCTTGCTGCCATTGTCAAGAACGCGCCTGCGCATGCCCATCTTTACTGCTGTGGCCCGGTGCCCATGCTCGAAGCATTCGAGGCGGCGACGGCCGATCGCCCCGCCGATCACGTGCATGTCGAGTATTTTCAGGCCAGGGAAGCGCCGGCGATCGAAGGTGGCTTCGAGGTCAGACTGGTGCGAAGCAATCGGACGATCGCGGTCGACGCCGGTAAGACGATCCTGGATGCGCTGCTGGATGCCGGAATATCGGCGAACTACGCCTGCACGGAAGGGGTTTGCGGCACCTGCGAAACGCGCGTGATCGACGGCATACCCGACCATCGCGACCAGTTCTTGAGCAAGGACGAGCAGGCGGCGAACAAGTCGATCATGATCTGCTGTTCAGGCGCCAAATGCCGCACGCTGGTCCTGGACCTTTGAAGCAACAACATCGTCAATGGGTGGACGCACAATGAAATTTCTCTCGCAAATGATTGCAGTATCCCTTCTCGCCATCGGTGCATGCGCTCCTGCTTTCGCCGATGCGGCGCGCGCGATCAAGATCGGCGTACTCAACGACGCCTCCGGCCCGTATTCTGACAATGCCGGGGAGGGCTCGGTGACGGCGGCGAAGATGGCCGCCGAGGATTTCATGCAGCTACACCCTGATTTCAAGGTCGAGATCGTCTCGGCTGATCACCAGAACAAGGCCGATGTGGGAGCCGCGATTGCGCGCCGCTGGATCGACCAGGACAAGGTCGATGCGGTTGCCGACGTGCCGAACTCGGCGGTCGGTCTCGCCGTCAACGAGGTCGTCCGCGGCAGCAAGGCGGCCCTGATCGCGTCGAGCGCCGCGTCGTCGGACCTGACCGGAAAATACTGCTCGCCGAACACGATACAATGGACCTTCGACACCTGGGCGGCCTCGCATACGATCGGTAGCTACCTTGTGCACCATGGTGGCAAGAAGTGGTATTTCATCGCAACCGACAACGCGCTTGGAAAGTCCATGGTGCGCGACGGAACGTCGGTGATCAACGCAGGCGGCGGCACCGTCCTCGGGTCAGTCAATGTACCCATCAACAACGCGGACTATGCGTCGTTCATCCTGCAGGCGGACAGCTCCGGCGCCGACGTGATCGCTTTCGCGACCGCCGGCGGCGACACCGTCAACCTGATCAAGCAATCTTCGGAGTTCGGGCTGAAGCAGAACGGCCGGACCTTTGCCGCGCTGCTGACCACCACGAACGATGTCGAGGCGAGCGGGCTCATCGTGGGGCAGGGGCTCATCATCACCCAGCCGTTCTATTGGAACCTGAATGATGCCAGCCGCGCTTGGTCGGCGAAGTTCGGCGAGCGGCAACATGGCCAATCGCCGACCGCTTTCCACGCCGGGGTGTATTCGTCGGTGCTTGCCTATTTGAACGCGGCGCAGGCGGCCGGAACCAACGACGCGCCGGCGGTCATCGGAAAGATGAAGGAAGCGCCGATCGATGACGCGCTGTTTGGACCGGTCGTCGTGCGTGCCGACGGCCGCGCCATCCACAACATGTACATCCTGAAGGTGAAGGACCCGAAGGCCTCGACAGGCAAATGGGACCTTCTGGAGAACGTCGGCGTCCTGAGCGGCCCCGAAGCGTTTCGGCCGGTCGATCAGGGCGGATGCGCGATGGTCGAATAATCCAAAAGCAACTGACGCGCTGCAACCGAAGACCCGATTTCACGACCGCCCGGCGGCAAACACCAGTGGATGTCAACATGTTGGACCAGCTCGAAGCAGACTTTCCGGAGCATACGCCGCGTCCGTCCCATGCGCCGAAGGCGCTCGAGGGGATCCGGGTCGTCGACTTCTCGCACTTCATCGCCGGTCCCTTTGCGACGATGATCCTGGCCGACATGGGGGCGGAGGTTATCAAGATAGAAGCGCCCGGTCGCGGCGACGATCTTCGTCGCTATCCGCCGGTGCATGCCGAGCTCAAGCACGGGGCGCCGTTTCTCTGGACCAACCGCAACAAGCGCAGCGTCGCGCTTGACCTGAAATCGGCAGAGGGTGTCGAGATCGCTCGCGAGCTGCTCGCGACCGCGGATGTCGTCGTCGAGAACTTCTCGACTGGCGTCATGGCGCGGCTCGGGCTCGACTATGAGACCTGCCGCAAGATCAGGCCGGAAATCATCTACTGCTCGGTGTCGGCCTATGGACGCGAGGGGACGTTCGCGGACCGACTCGGTTTCGATCCGATCGCACAGGTCGAGAGCGGCTTCGTGTCCATGAACGGCTATGCCGATCGCGAGGGGGTGCGGGCGCTCTCGCCGGTGATGGACATCAGCACGGCGATGATGGCCTCTAATGCGATCCTCGGTGCGCTCGTCGCCCGCGAGCGCAGCGGCCTCGGCCAGGCGGTCGAGGTCTCGCTGTTCGACAATGCCGTATTGATGACCGGCTATGCCACGATGCAGCATCTGTTCAGCGGCGCAGATCCGCAACGGCAGGGTAACACCAGCCCCGACACCTGTCCGTCGGGCGTGTTTCAAGCGAAGGATTGCGCGTTCTACATCAACTGTGGCAATGACAAGATATTCCAGCGCCTGATGTCGCAGGTGATCGATCGCGCCGATCTGGCGGAGGCCGAGATCTATGCAACAGGATCCGATCGGATCCGGCGGCGGGACGAACTGTTCGCGATCCTTGGCGAGGCGTTCGCTGCCCAACCCTGGTCGCACTGGCAGTCGCGGATGCGGGCGGCCGGTGTCCCCTGCGGGCAGGTTCGCACCGTTGGCGAAGCGATCCGCTCCCCGGAAGCGAGGGAGCGCGGAATCGTCACCCGGATTCCGCACGATACAGTGGGCTGGGTGCCGAACGTGAACCTGCCGATCCGCTATTCGCGGACGCCGGTGGTCGATCCCGTCGCGGCACCCGCCGTTGGACAGCACACCGAAAGCGTATTACGGGAGCTGCTCGGCTATGACGACGCGCGCCTGGCGCGGCTGGCAGAGGCGGGGACGTTCGGCGCGGCTGTATCGCGACAGGACATCAGGACATGACGGTGCGAACCGAGCGCACGCTCAGAGGCCGTGTTGCCGTCATCGGGATCGGCGAAACGGACTATTATCGCCACGGCGCCTCGCCGGACCCGGAATTCAAGCTCGCCCTCAAGGCCATACTGGCGGCTTGCGCGGACGCCGGGCTCGATCCGCGCGAGATCGACGGGTTTTCCTCCTACAGCGATGATCGCAGCGAAGCATCCCGCCTGGCTGCGGCGCTTGGCACACACAGGCTGCGTACCGCAACGATGCAGTGGGGCGGTGGCGGCGGTGGCTGCTGCGCGGCGGTGGCCAATGCGGCCGCCTCGATCGTCGCAGGGCTTGCCGATTGCGTCGTCGTGTTTCGTTCGCTGGCCCAAGGTCAGTACGGCCGGTTCGGACAGGCCGGTGCGGTCGACACCATATCAGGCGAGAAAGCCTATCTGATGCCCTACGGCGTTCTGGCGCCGCCGCAGCGGTTTGCAATGAGGGTGCGCCGGTACATGCACGAGCACGGCGTCCGGCAGGAGGCGTTACGCGCGATTGCGCTGGCGTCCTACCATCACGCACAGGCCAATCCGCGTGCCGTCATGCACGGCAAGCCGCTCGACCCCGACAAGTACGACGCCTCCCGCTGGATCGTTGAGCCGCTTCATCTGTACGATTGTTGCATGGAGAACGACGGCGCGGCGGCCATTGTTCTGGTATCCGAAGAGCGCGCCAGTGAATTCCGGCACAAGCCGGCCTACGTGCTGGGTGCAGCCGTAGGCTCCGGATTTCGCGCAGGCGCCGTTGCACACAACGCGCCGCTCTATGCCGGCGCGAGCTTCGCGACGGTTGCACCGGATCTCTATCGCATGGCTGACGTCGGGCCATCAGATGTCGGTGTAGTCCAGTGCTACGAAAATTTCACGGGCGGCGTGGTGATGGCGCTGGCGGAGCACGGCTTCTTCAAGCCGGAGGAGGCCAACGACTTTCTGACGGTCGAAAACCTGCTGGCGCCGTCCGGGCGGCTGCCGCTCAATACCAGCGGCGGCAATCTGGCCGAATGCTACATGCACGGCTTTGAACTGGTTCTGGAAGCCGTCCGCCAGGTGCGAGGCACTTCAACGAGCCAGGCGCGGCGACGTGACGTTGCGATGGTCATCGGCGGTCCCATGGTCACACCGGCCAGCAATCTCATCCTTGGTTCGGAGGCAGTGCTATGAGCAACACCGTAAGCTCGTTCTGCCTTCCCGTAGGACTGCCGATACCGGTGGCCGAGCCCGATGCCTTGTCAGCTCCGTATTGGGCAGGGCTGCGGAACAACCGGCTGTTCGTGCAACGCTGCGATCGTTGCCGAACCTGGCAATTTGGACCGGAATGGCTTTGCCATCATTGCCACGCCTTCGATCCAAACTGGACCGAAATCGAGCCGAGCGGCCGGATCTACAGTTGGGAGCGCGTGTGGCATCCGGCGCACGCGGCGCTAAGGCAGCACGGTCCGTACATCGCAGTCCTTGTCGAACTTCCTCATGCCGGCAACGTACGCATGGTGGGTAATTTGCTGGGCGACCCCATGCAGGTGGTCGCCATTGGAGCCGACGTCGAAGGTATGTTTGAACACCATCCGGAATCGAATCCACCATATTCCTTGCTGCAATGGCAGCTGAGGTCGGACCCTCAGGTGATCGACAATTGAGCGAACGAGCGTTACATACGTTTGGAGCTTGAGATTAGGTCGAATTGGACTTCAATTACTGGACATGGCTCAAACTTCCTCATGATGGATTGGAGCGCGAGTTTAATCGTTTCAATTAGTTAGAAGTTGCGTGTGCACGATGTGTGCACCGGGAAATCAAAGAAAATCTCAGCAAAGCTGACATGCGGGGGCGTTGGCTGAGCGTTTCGCTTGCCGGGACCAACCAGGAAGCCATCCGCGCGCTCTTTCGCGCGGTCAACCGCTATGTCGGCAACCTTGCACCGATGCCCGGCGTGTTTCCCGACTATCCGGCGCCCGTTGTCAGGAACGCCGGTGCAGATCGCGGGATGACCATGATGCGCTGGGGCATGCCGCCGCCACGCGCGGGCGGCTTCCCCGTCACCAATATCCGCAACACCACGTCGCCGCACTGGCGGGGCTGGCTGAAGCCGGAGAGCCGCTGTGTCGTACCGGCCAACAGCTTCGCGGAATATGCGCCGGACCCCAACCCTGCGACCGGCAAGAAAGACGTCGTGTGGTTCGCCTTGAACGACGACCGGCGCCTGTTCGCTTTCGGGGGACTCTGGACCGAGTTCAAAGGTGACCGCGGGACCAAATCGAAGCCGATCCCCGGACCTCACCTTGTTTACGGCTTTCTCACCACCGCGCCGAATGCGATCGTCGAACCGATACATCCCAAGGCCATGCCGTAATCCTGACGACCGACGAAGAACGCGACGTATGGATGCGTGCGCCTTGGGACGAGGCCAAGGCTTTGCAGCGGCCACTGCCGGATAACGCTTTGCGGATCGTGGCGCGTGGTGCCGATGAGGAAGACCGCGCGGCGGCGTGAGAAAGTTGTGCGACAGGTGCGGTGGCGCTCACGCCATGGTTCAAATGAATCGCGATAGGGCGCGTCCGCATTCGCGGACCAGGCTCTCGTGAACCGCACCGCAAGAGCGTCGCGGCCATGCGGCATGAATCCTTCGCGCAAGAGCAGATCATGCCCACCGGGGCAGAAACGAAAAGCCGGACCTTTATGCAGTAGCCACCTGCACAAAGGTCTGGCCTTATCTTGCCTTGCCGCGATACCGAACGGCTGCAAAGGACACTTCATATCCTTTGGGAGAGGTTTCACTTTGCGTCCGGGGTGTGATCCAGCGACGCAATCTATCGGTCGCGGTTACGACTACTTCTTTTTCTTTGAAGTCTTCTTTGCCACCTTCTTGGTGGCTGCCTTTGCGGTCTTCTTTGCCTTCTTCGCTTTCTTGGCCATGTCGTCCTCTTTAAGTGGCTCAGTGAACATGCACACGCCGAGTATCGACATGCACAACATCGAGATTATATCATAAATGCAAAATTGATACCAACGCGTCGTGAAGTCGTTCCTGAGTCGCTCGCCGGAGGCACTCGCTCGCGGGCCCCGCCGTCATTGCATGCCGGCGTCGCTATCACTGTCCCGCGTTCGGGTGCCTTGTTAACCGGTCTCCCGACTGCAGTCGCCTCGGTGCCCGCGGTCATTTCATGCCCGCGTCGCTATCACTGCCCTCGCGTCGGCTGCCTTTTTCTCAAGGCATGGCTTGCATCAACAGATCTCTCTTGGGGTTAAGGGGCGCGGCCCCTCGCGCGCGCCAGGGTGAAGCGCCGGCAAACGCCGGCGCCGACCCGAGCGGTATCCCCGGTCTTCCGCGCTTCCCCAGATCCTGAATCGTCGCGGTCAGTCGTGCGCTTGTGTAGACCCGCTCTTCGAGCGACCCTTAAGGCGGGCGATCCCCCTCCACTCGGGTCGCCCTGGCACTTGCTACCCCCGCTCTCGCCGACGGGCAGGGCGCAGGCGCAGGTGCGTGTCTCGCGCCCTTGGCCAAAAGGAGATCGATCATGGCGGCCAAGCACGCAGAAACCATGGTGCCGAATCCGACGACCTGACGGCGCAATGTGAGAGTGCCGAAGACTGCCTGATGAGGTCGATGCGCGTTTCGGTGAGCTTAGGGAGAGCGAGACGCTGTTTGGCCCAAAGCCAGTCGGATGCGGGCGCGTTGTGCTCAGCGCTCGGACACCCGC
>NZ_JYMU01000065.1:0-11674 GCF_000938235.1 Bradyrhizobium sp. LTSPM299 | reverse complement strand
AGACCGGAGTGCGCCGGGAGACCGGCAAGGAGTAGATGGTGCAAGTCCATCACGATGAAGGAGTAGCGAACCGCATCGACCCCGAGTCATGCGCAGAAGCCCGCGAGGGCATCGGCGAAGCGTTGACAGGGGAGCGCATAGGCCAGCCATTGAGCCGCGAAAGTACCCTCATCCTGGGTGCCGACGTCGTTCCGGTGACGGAAGGCAACACGGATGGGCGCGATAACGCGAGCGCCCAGACGGCCCGGCGTGGTCTTAGACACTGGCATGTGCGCACGCTCTTTGCGTGGGAACCGGGAGATCTCATGGTCGGCCAGCACCAGCATGTGTGCTGCACTGGCCCGCGTCGGGAAGGCGAGGAGCCGTAGCCGATGATGTACGATCATGAGAAGTCTGACCCCGTCATAGTAGCTGTGAAGCCGACGAACAAAGCCGGGCAACCGGCGGCGGAGTTGGTGGAGCCAAGGGCGGGGGCCGAGGGGAATGCGAGTCAGCAAAGCACGGGCCGGGCACAGTACCGGGGAACCGTGTCACAGGCGCTGGAGCGCATACGGCAAGCTGCAAGGCAAAGGAAGAAGGAGAAGTTCACCGCGCTCTTCCATCACGTCAGTATTGATCACCTCGCAGAGGCATTCTCTGAACTCAAGGAGAATGCTGCAGCTGGAGTGGATGGGCTGACATGTCGGGATTACGAGCAGCACCTTGAGCGCAATCTTGAGGACCTGCATGCTCGCGTCCATCGGGGAGCGTATCGGGCACTACCGGCGCGGCGGGTCTACATACCCAAGCCGGATGGTCGGCAACGCCCGATCGCGGTCGCCGCCCTTGAAGACAAGATCGTCCAGAGGGCGACGGCTGCGGTGCTGAGCGCGATCTACGAGGAAGATTTCCTCGGGTTCTCGTATGGGTTCCGACCCGGACGCAGCACGCACGATGCGATGGATGCGCTCGTGGTCGGGATCACCAGCACAAAGGTGAACTGGATACTGGACGCCGACATCCGCTCGTTCTTCGACACGGTGAGCCAGGAGTGGCTCATCAAGTTTGTGGAACATCGCGTCGGCGACCGACGTATCATCCGCCTGATCCAGAAATGGCTCAAGGCAGGCGTCCTGGGAGACGGGATCGTGACGGTCAGTGACAAGGGGACCGGGCAGGGATCGGTGATCTCACCGCTTCTGGCCAATCTCTACTTACACTACGTTTTCGATCTCTGGGCCGAGCGCTGGCGACGGCGTGAGGCCGCGGGCAATATGATCATCGTGCGCTACGCCGACGACCTCATTGTTGGCTTCGAGCACGAGACCGACGCCCGTCGCTTCCTAGACGAGATGCGTAAGCGGTTACAGGAGTTTGCACTGTCGTTTCATTCGGAGAAGACCCGGCTGATCGAGTTTGGACGCTTCGCGGTGGAAAACCGCAAGCGGCGCGGGCTCGGTAAACCGGAGACCTTCACCTTCCTGGGCTTCATCTTTATTTGCAGCAAAACTCGTCGGGGTAAATTCCAAATCAAACGGAAGTCTCGGCGGGACCGCATGCAAGCAAAGTTGCAAGCCATCAAACAGGAATTGCGACGGAGCATGCATCAGCCGATTCCCCAGCAGGGAAGATGGTTGCAGCAGGTCGTCACCGGCTACTTCAACTACCACGCGGTGCCGACAAACAGTTCGACACTGACCGCGTTCCTATTCCACGTTACCAATCTCTGGCGGCGCACGCTGCGGCAGCGGAGCCAGAAAGACTGGACGACTTGGGAGCGGATCAAGCGGTTGGCAGACGACTGGCTTCCGAAGCCGCGAATCCTTCATCCGTGGCCACAAAGTCGCTTCGCCGTTAGACACCCAAGGTGGGAGCCGTATGCCCGAATTGGGCCCGTACGGATCTGTGCGGGGGGCGCGAGGTAACTCGCGTCCCTACCGCGAAAGCTACCGACACAGGGTCAGAGCGACGCGATTGACCCGAAGCGGGCGCTTGGAAGCGTATTTTCATTGGCCTAAGAGCAATGTTTTCTTCGTCCATCTGATCTGGGCCGGAGCAGTTGCCTCTCGTCAATCGTCGAAAGTTCCTCCATAATTCCATTTTTGCGCAATCGATAGTCGATATCAGGAATTGTGATGACCTGTGCATCGCCGGATATTGTGATAGTGGGTGGAGGCATTGGCGGTGGTGCGCTGGCGAGCGTGCTCGCCCGCGATGGCATCAAGATCGTCGTGCTCGAACGCGAGACTGTCTTTCCTGATCGGGTTCGCGGCGAATGGATAGCGCCCTGGGGCGTCGCGGAGGCGAACCGGCTCGATCTTCTTAATTTGCTGCAGGAGCACGGCGGCCTCTGCATCTCGCGCAACGTTCTGTACGACGAAATCTGGTCGTCGGATGCCGCCGAGCGGCATGCGTTGGATATGACCGTGATGCATCCCGAAGCGCCAGGAGCGTTGTGCATTGGTCATCCGCTGATGTGCAATATCCTTCACGACGCGGCAGTTAAGTGCGGCGTTAGGTTCGTCAGGGGCGTCGAGCACATCGAGGTGACCCCAGGTGCTCGGCCTGCGGTGTCCTTTGTCCACGACGGAGTGACGACAACACTGTCGCCCCGTCTCGTCATCGGGGCGGACGGGCGTAATTCGCAAGTCAGGAAGCGGCTCGAGTTTCGCGTCGAAGCCGATCTGCCGCACAGCATTATCTGCGGCATGCTGGTGGCCAATGTGCCGGATTGGCCCCGCGACGTGCAGGCGATCGGAACCGAGGAAAGACTCCATTATTTGGTCTTCCCGCAGGGCAAGGATCTAGTTCGCCTCTATGCTTGTTACGATTTTTCTGACCGCGCGCGATTTGCTGGCCCCGACAAGCAAGCCCAGATGCTCCGTGCCTTTCGGTTGAACTGTCTGCCGCTGGGCGAGGCGATTGCGGCAGGCACTCCGATCGGACCACTGAACGGAGTTTCAAATGAGGATCATTGGATCGACGATCCGACGGCACCTGGCGTCGTGCTGATCGGCGATGCTGCCGGCCACAACGATCCCATTACCGGACAGGGCGTCTCGATTACGTTACGTGATGTGCGATTGACGAGGGACATTCTCCTCTCCGGCGGCGGAGACTGGAGCCAGGGCGACTTCGCACCTTATGTCGAGGAACGGCGTGAACGCATGCGCCGGTTGAGGATCGCGGCCCGTCTTGCAAGGCAACTCAGGGTGGAGTTCGGTCCGGACGCGAAAGCGCGCCGGGCTCTCGTGACTATGCGTGCAGCTGAGCGTCGCCTGTCCCCTTACCCGGCCGTGCTGATCGGTCCCGAGCGTCTGCCGCCGGAAGCCTTCCTGCCAGAGACAATTGAAAAGCTGTTCGCGGCTTAAAATCAGCATTTCAAAACGTCAGCTTCTGGCACGTTTGAATCATACCGACGGACGCGGACAAAGTCTGTTTATGGCGGGAGACCGGAAGTGGCTCACCGAATGTGAATGACCCAACTGAGTGGGCCGGCCCCATTCATGGACGCCGCCCACGGAGCCTACTGGGTTTGTCTAAATCGTATCGATAGCCGACACGGTCCGACGTAGACATTCCAGATCACCATCGATCAGGAGGAGGCAAATCTATTTCACATTCAGGCACCATAGGTTCCCGCTGCCACCCACAAACCAACGAGCACCATGGCTGCGCCTGCCATCCGCGCAATCAGCTGCCCATAGGGAGCAATCTTCTCGATAAGTACATAGACCGCAAGTCCAGCATTCCACACTAGATTCATGACTCCCCCGGCAAACAACAACGCCATCAGGAACCAGCAGCAACCAAGACAATAGGCGCCGTGCCTCCAACCAAGACGGAAGGCGCCAGCGGCGCCCGGTCTAAAGTGCTGCGCAAGATATTGGGCAGGAGATCGGCAATGTTCCAGGCATACAGCCTTCAACGGCGTGAGCTGGTAGAGGCCGGCTACTATTAGTAGTGCGGCGGTAAAGATGGGATTGATGCTCCACATCATCGTCTGATGAATGAGGGCAGCGCGCTCCAGACCCCATTGCAGCCCTGTAGCGGCCCCACTGAATGCGGCCCACGAAAAAAGATACCAAAACATCTCCAGTGCCGACCCAAGCCACAGTCGGAACTGAAACCCCATAGGCGAAAAGCGTGAATGCAATGACATCATGAATGGCGCTGAGCCTTGAGGCCAACATATCAACCAAAGCGACTACGAGCGCCATGCCGCAGGCTTCTCTTGTCCGCGCAGAACCTTCGGCCAAAAATCGAAATATTCGAAGCCGTCAATTGATGACTACATCCAAACAGCGAAATCGATAAGCTCCTCCCCTTGGGCTTATCGCCGTCAAGAACTCAAAGCCGCGCGGCTTGAGGGCGACGCTTACGCTAAATGTCAATCCATCATCTTTTCGCCGCAAGCGATTGACACGGCCAATGCGAGAGGCGCGAATGCAATATTCACGGAGGCCCGGTCCATGAATTCGAGGCTAGTGCTAGGGGCGGCTTTTTTTGTCGTATTTTTGTCTGTCGTCCCTGCTTCGGCAGTTGAGCGTGATCAGGCTATTGAGAATTGTCGCAAAACGGTCGGTAGACCGATCTTCACTGAATGCATGCGCAGTCGTGGCGGCATGGAAACTTGTCGGGCAGTGGCCCGGCCGCAGGTCAGAGCGTGCGTTCGAAGTGCCATGGGCGGTGGCCAGTTGGGAATGAGAACATATTGCACTGCGCGCAAAAAAGCGTCGGGAGCACCCTGCCTTTAGTGGACGCGGTATGCCCAACGCAATCGCCTGTGACACATGAGGGTTGGTTAGGACAAGCATCTTACCGTCAATCGACTGACCTCGGGTATTTCCTACCGCGAGAAATATAGCTCGAAGGAGAACGGTCGGGAATGTTTCTTCTTGGCCCGTTTGAGACATGCCGGCAGCCACTTGGCATGTCTGCTAATCGATGAAGACCGAAAGTAGTCGGTGCACGGTCAGAACGTCGCGAATGAGACTCATTGCGGACACTGACAGGTTCAGTCGCTTGTGCTTTGATGTGCTGGATGAGATCCCGGGTGCGTCATGCCAGATGAACACGTTCAGCGGCGGTTAACCGCGATACTCGCGTTGGATGTCGTGGGCTACTCTCGAATGATGTGAGCCGACGAGATTGGGACGTTGGCGAGCCTAAAGGCGGTCCGTCGCGAGATCGTCGACGAGAAGATTGAAGCCACGACGTGGTTCTTGAACGGAAAAGATTACGTTCGATCGTCCTATTACATGGAAGACCCTGCGACCGAGTTTGATATCCAAGGTCTGGAACTCGATTGGGTCGGGGTTTGCTGGGATGCCGATTTTCGGTCGGTCGATCAAAGATGGCAATTCTATCGGTTCTCGGGCACGCGGTGGCAGAACGTCAATGATGACAACCGCAAGGTCTATCTCACCAACGCTTACCGTGTGCTGCTGACACGCGCGCGACAGGGGATGGTCATTTACATTCCGAGAGGTGATCCCATCGACGCCACCCGCCCGCCGGCCTTTTACGTTGGAACGGCTGCGTTCTTATCGAAGCGTGGATTGCCACTTCTTGACTGAGAACTGCTGTAGGTGGAGAGCCGGACGAAAGTTGGCCGCAGGCCGACATCTTCCGTAGCATCTGTGCGAATCCGCACTGCCCGTCAAAAGCTCAAGAAGCTGCTCCTGTCTTGATGAAGGTTGTGAACCCCTCATCTCCAAGGGTGGCTGTTTCCCGGAATGAACCCGGTGAACCCGATGACGGCGCGCCAGCTCAGGCGCGCCTGCGATACCACGGCCCAGATGGCCGAGCTCGGCAAGCCGGTGTCCCCGCACACCCTTCGTCACAGCTTTGCGACGCATCTGCTGGAGCAGAACACGGCGCGCAACAGCTCGAGCAGATGCGGCGAAAGCATCACGCAGCGGTCCTTGTTGGCCGCAGGGACAGCGCATCTGCGGGGAGGGGACTTGTCACCTGGGTTGCTGCCGGGATAGAATCCGCAATGCTAGGTCCAGAGTGGCGCCGCCCCAGGATTGCCGACGGCGCGGCCGATCGCGCCAGCTTGCACATCGCCAGGTTTCCTGTTGGAAGTTTGCGGTGGCGCTCGACGGTTCGCCGAGTTAGTCTTACCCAGATTAGAACGTTCAAATTAGCCACCGGCGCCTGTTTTTTGTTGTCGAACGGAATGTGTTTGGATTAGGCGCGCTCGGCCCGTTGCAAGGGGACAACGATGCAAGCGATTGCCAATTATTCCGCCGCTTTTTTGCTCTGCATCGCAACGCTGTTTGGTAATTCCGATGCATCCGCGCTCGAGATGAATCAGGCGATAGAAGCGTGCCGCAATTCGACCGGCAAGCCCGCATATGTTGCCTGTAAGCAAGGTGGCGGAACACACGAGGCCTGTTTCGGCAAGGCAAGATCACTCGTTCAATCCTGCGTAAGAAGCGCGATGATCGCGGCACACCCCAAAGCCGCGCTGTTCTCGGCAGATAAGCTATCCGCTCCGCTTTCCCAGGGAAAACCGGATGCGGCGGACATTGCAAGGGATGCCGCAGCCAGTCTCGTCGCTCCCCCGAAAAGCGTTACGGATATCAGCGCGGTACTCGAGCGGCAAAAGCCCGATCCAGCCGCGACCGCCACGTTAGCGGCGACGGCTGACGCCGTAGTGCCAACGGGTGTAAAGGGCGCCGAACTAGCCGACTTCTATTACAAGCGCGCACAAGCACGAGTGCTTATCGGTCGCGTCGACGCGCTCGACGATGCAGAACTCGCGGTCAGCAATGCTCAGGGCGGCAGCGACTACAAGAACCTGGGTAGTCGGTACGAGCAATTGCTGATGCGGCTGCTCCGCGAAGCCGGACAGATCAAGCGCGCCAACGTGTTGCTAACCAAGCAGCTGGCTTTCGCCAATCAGTTGAAAGGAAGATTGTTCGTACTCAATTTCGGAATTGCGAACGGCTATTTGAGAAGCGGCGACATAAATACTGCGGAATCATATGTCGCGCGCAATCGCGCGTTGTTGACTGAGGCACAGCGGTGGCCAAAATTCCCGCTATACGGGATGGCTTGGCAAGCTTTGGTTGAGGACGGTAACGCACGTCTTGAGGAAGCGCGTGGTCGGTTTTTAGAAGCGGAGGCCGGCTACCACAAGGCTGCGATACTTTACACAGGTTCGTTGAAAACGGTTTCCCAGTGGGAAAGCAAACCTCCGGAAGGAGATCTGGAAAGGTCTGCTGACTGGGCTTTGGCTCTCGAGGGGCGCGCCAAGGTGAAACAAGGCAGAGTGGGCGAGGGCGAAGCCGACGTCAGGCGTGCACTGCTCAGCCGTCTGAGCAAATCCGGCAAGTTCCATGCGGATACCGCAGGCGTCCTCGCGACCCTCGTCTATGTGATCCAGGAACAGGGTCGCTACGCGGATGCCGAACAACTTCAACGCCAGGTTATCGATATCTATCGAGGGCTCGGATACGGCCCTGAGTCGGGACAAATGGTCAACGCCAATATGTTTCTGGCACAAATTTTGAATCTCAGGGGGCAGTATCGAGCGGCGTCCCAGCTCTACGACCAGATCGATGTCTGGACCGGCAAATGGGAGCCGTCGCGGCGCGAAGCCGTCAGTAATGGTCTGGCGCGAGTAGCCGTCATGCTGTCGGAGGGCAACAACGATAATGCGCTCGAAATCGCCCAGCGGACATACGAGCGCGAGCGTCAAAGATCCGGAGACAAAAGCCTGAATACAGCGCTTTCGCGCGGTTTTCATGCGATCGCTCTTGCGCGTAAGGGCAGAACGTCCGAAGCGCTACAAGCCTTCCGCGAAAGCTTACCTGTTCTCCTGTCATCCTCTGGCGGTGGAGATGAAGACAGCGGCAGCACGGCCGCTGCTCGCGAGGGGCGAATTCGGTTCGTGATCGAAAGTTATCTGCGGCTGCTCAGTCGCGATCCATCTATTGTGCCTGACAATATTCTGGCGGAGACGTTCGGTTACGCCGACATACTGCGCGGACAATCGGTTCAGCGAGCGCTGCAGGCGTCTTCAGCACGTTCCGCGGCCAAAAATCCTGAGTTGGCGCAGCTGGTGCGTACCTCACAGGACACCGACAAAAAAATTGGCGCGGCCGTAGCCGCGCTCAATATCCTGTTGAGCTTGCCGACGCCCGAACGTGATGGGAAGGCGCTCACCGACACCCAGGCCGAGATTGCCCGGCTGCAAACGACACGCACGCTGATACTGAAGGACATTGCGAAGAAATTTCCGGACTACGGGAATTTGGTCAACCCTCCAGCGCCGGGTTTTGCGGACTTGCAAAATGTGCTCACGAACGACGAAGTCCTTCTCTCTTTCTATTTTGGCAGGTTCGACAGCTTTGTCTGGATTCTCAGAAAAGACGGACCGGTCCAGTTCAGGCGCATAAATATTACACTTGGGAACCTGAATTCGAAAGTGGCCAAGCTTCGCGAAGCTCTCGAACCGGCCGCGGCCATGATCTCCGATATTCCCGCCTACGATCTGAAGCTTGCCTATGATCTGTACGCTACTTTGCTAAAGCCAGCGGAAGCGAGCTGGAACCCAGCCAAAAATCTGATCATCGCAACCAACGGCGCGCTTGGCCTGTTACCGCTATCGTTGCTGCCGACGGCGCCCTCGGAGATCAATGTCGAAGACGATCCATTGTTTTCCAGCTATCGACAAGTGCCGTGGCTGGCCCGGACCCACGCCGTGACGATCGTGCCTTCGATAACCGCTCTATTGACGTTGCGCAGGCTGCCCCCCGGCACAGCGTCGCGTCAGGCATTAATCGGCTTTGGAGATCCGCTGTTCAGCAAGGACCAAGCGGTGCAGCTGGAAGCGAACGAAACTGCGGCGCAAGTGGCCGACACCTCCAATGTCACCCGCGGAATGCCGCTGAAGCGGCGCAACAGCCCCAAGCTGGAAGGGGTCGACAGTATGCAACTCGCGCAGCTTCCACGACTTCCCGACACCGCGGCCGAACTGAAATCGGTAGCGCTCGCACTGCAGACGGATCCGACCAAGGTGCTCTATCTCGGCAAGGCTGCAAACGAAAAGAACGTCAAGACGACCGATCTGTCAAAGTTCAAAGTGATCGCGTTTGCCACGCATGGTTTGGTTCCCGGCGAACTTGACGGCTTGACCCAACCCGCGCTCGCCCTATCGGCGCCCGCGGTTGCGGATACTGATGGGGATGGTCTACTCACGATGGAGGAGATCCTTTCGTTGAAGCTCGACGCCGACTGGGTCGTTCTGTCGGCGTGCAACACAGGAGCGGGAGTCGTGGCCGGTGCAGAGGCAGCCACCGGCCTGGGCCGTGCGTTCTTCTATGCCGGGACGCGGGCATTGCTAGTCACAAACTGGTCAGTACACTCGCAGTCAGCGAGGCAGCTGATGACCGACCTGTTCAAGCGTCAGGCTGACGATCCGAAATTGACTCGCAGTGAAGCGTTGCGGCAAGCGATGATGGCCCTCGTCGACGGGCCAGGCTATCTCAGCAGCGACGGCAGAACAGAATTTGCCTACGCGCATCCGTTGTTCTGGGCGCCTTACACGATCATCGGTGATGGCGGCGCTCGCTGATTGGCCGCGCCGAGCCGGAGGATAACTTTGAGAAAGTATTTAAAGAGAACGATGTTGCTGAGCTGCGTTGCGGTGGTTATTGCAATTTCAGGCCACGCGTGCGCGACGCAGCTCATTACAGAGCAAGAAGCAAAACTCCCACCGCCGAAGGGTGCCATCGTAGCGGACAGGCGCGGGATCCTGCGTGGACCAAAGGTTGAGTTCCTTTCACCGGGCGATACGACGCATTCGCCATTGCACCTTCAGTTGAAGTTCGAAGCGTTTGGCGGCGCGAAGATTGATCCGGAATCTGTGAAGATGACCTTTCTCCGCACACCCAATGTCGACCTTACGCCGCGCATTAAGCCGTTCGTCCAACCCAGCGGGCTCGATATCCCGGACACGGAGATGCCACCCGGCGAATACATGGTTCGCGTCGACGTCAAGGACAGTGACGGACGTCCCGGCAGTATCAGCTTCAATTTAAAGGTCGTGTCCTCGCCATGATCCCCTGTCCGTTTTGCCGGTCTGAAAATCCAGACAATGCCTTGGTCTGCATCAATTGCGCGCGCGACATCGCGCTACCGGCCACGTTGCTGGCCGAGCGCGACGATCTTCTCCGCAAGCGCGACGTTCTTCGTGAGGAACTACGCTGCGCGAAACAAGAGATCGAGATAATCATGAACCGCAGAAGGTCCCGATAGCCACCGATGGAATGCCCTTTTTGTGCCGAAACGATCAAGGATGAGGCCATTGCGTGCAAGCACTGTGCGCGAGACTTGCGCGTGGTTCGCCCGATGCTTTTCGAAATCCAGGATATTGTGGTGGAATTGGAAAAGCTGAGGCACGATCTCGATCGCGTCAACACCAGACTCGAGCGAAACAGGAATCCGCTACGATACTTTCTCTCTCATATCATTGTGTACGCCGTGATTCCTACGCTACTTCTGGTGAGCGTGCACGTGATGGTCACGATCGTACTCAACATTTCACCGCTCCCGCTTCGGCTTGCATCGGTGATCATCCCGCTTTTATTCGGGTTCATGGCCTATCCACTAAACAAGGTCTGGCTTGAAGGGGCGCTGGCGCTGGGCTTTGCGACCGCTGCTCTGAGCGTGACGTCAATGCTAACGATAACTGGGCTTCATGATCAAGTACCGATCGTGCCGGGCTCCTGGGTCGAATGGCGAGAAGTCATCGAGTATGGCTCCAGTATTCTGCTCGCCTTCGTGTCGGGTAATATCCTGGGAGCTCTGATCTTTCAGGTGTTGCCGAATATACTTGCGCAGCGTGGCAAACCTAATGCAGCTGCCTTCAAGATTGCGCGGTTGCTGGGTGAGCACGTTGGCGACGAGCAGCTTCGCCGCAGGGCGCGCCTGATTCAGGATTTTATCCAAACCGCGGGCCCGTTGATTGGCGTGACAGTGACGGCCGTCGGTTCTCTTTATGCCGGGCTGAAAGGTGTTCTGGGTTGAAAACGAGCGAGTGGCCGGCACGGACGTCGTGCGATACGCTTGGTAACAGCGACTTCCGGTTCTGATGTGGTGGACGGCGCCCGCTCCCGGCATCGAAGTGCCGTAGGGTGGTTCGTCGGAGAAGAATCACATGAGGGGAGCCGTCGATTTGCAAATTACCACGATCGGTTTGGATATCGCCAAGAACGTGTTCCAGGTTCACAGCATTTGACGGCCGGCCGAGTTCTTCCATAATTTTCAATGAGCGAACGGCTGCTTCTGTGAAGGTTTTCGGATGCCGGCCCCATGATGGTGGCGCGGCGGACACCGGGGGCCGGCGTACGCAAACCTCCAAAGGAGGCAACCGCGGGAGGTGTGGCAGTGTGGGGCGTCAGACGCTATGGGGATTTCGATGCTGGCGGTCTGTTGCCGACGTACGTTGGATGCCTGTTTGGAAGACGACCGGTGAGGCGACGAGCCCGGTCGGCCGGTCACGAGATGCGGAATTGGAGTCGCGCAGCGGTGGTCGAACGACACGACGGCTATCGATGGTGGCGCGAGGGCGAGCATGATCATTGCTGGTCGAGAGCCGGCGAAGCAGACGGGTAGTCTTATAATTTTGCCGCGCACCGATCTTGATCATGATGTGTCGATCCTGATCACGGCGATGGAA
>NZ_JYMU01000064.1:0-3577 GCF_000938235.1 Bradyrhizobium sp. LTSPM299 | reverse complement strand
CCATGCCATGTTGGGAAGGGCGCTGCAGGTTACCGGTGACCTTGCGGGTTCGCGTGCGGAGCTCGATTCCCTGATGCGGATATTATCGCAATCCCATCGTGGACCGGTCCTCCTCAGCTACGATCCCCACTACCATTCGTATATCGCACTGGCGCGGACCCTTTGGCTGCAAGGTTATCCGACCCAGGCGCTGGAACTCGCACGCCAGGGGGTCGAAGCCTCCGAAGCCATGGGCCATCCGGCAGCGTTGGCGCTGGTTTTGGCCGGCGCGGCGTCGGTTTTTCTCTGGGCTGGCGATCTCGATAATGCCCAATACCACACCGATTTGTCGCTTTCGCATGCCGAAGCCAATGCCTTGGGGCCTCTTGTAGCGATCGGACAGGGTCGCAAGGCAGAGTTGGCGATTCTGCGCGGCAACACCAAAGCGGGCGTCAAGGATCTGCAGGCAACGCTCGAGCGCCTGCACGCGGCGCGACATGAGGTGCTCACCACGGAGTTCAACATTGCAGTCGCTCAAGGACTGGCCGCGCTTGGACGGCCAGATGAAGGCAAGGCGCTGATCGACGAGAGTATTCGGCAAGTCGAAGTCAGTGGCGAGATGTTCTATATGCCGGAACTGCTGCGCATAAAGGGCGGGCTTCTCCTATCGATGGAGAAACCCGACGTCCGCGAGGTGGAGACCTGCTTCAACGAGTCGCTTGTATTGAGCCGACGTCAAGGTGTGCGTGCCTGGGAATTGCGTACCGCGAGGGACCTCGCGAAGCATTTGGCCGACCAAGGACAGTCCAAAAACGGACGGACGCTACTGCAGTCGGTCTACGCGGAGTTCAAGGAAGGATTTGAGACGGCGGACCTCAAAGCCGCCGAAGCGCTGCTCACCACGTTGAGGTGATTTCACTACGACTCTCAACCTGCCTCCAGCAAGCAGAGATCGCTTCGTAATCCCGTCACCCGACTGTTTGCGCTCGTTCTTTTGCGCCAGCGGAAGCGTTTTGCCCGTCATTTTTTCGGACTGCTTGCAGCAGCTAACGCCTGCTAACGACCCATAACGGGTAATTTCCTCAGATCGGCGCGAAGGTGAGGCCACATCAAGTCATCAAGGAGGTAATCATGAAACTCACAGGTAAGAAGGCTCTCATCACTGGCGGAAACAGCGGCATCGGCCTGGCGACCGCCCGTCTTTTCGTTGCAGAAGGCGCTGAAGTCGCGATTACCGGCCGGGACCAGAAGACGCTGGATGAAGCAGTCGCCGAACTGGGACCCAACGTGCGCGGCTACCGCGCCGACGTTACCGTGGCGGACGATCGCAAGCAGCTCTTCGCGGATATTGCCAAGGATTTCGGCAAGCTGGACGTCGTCTTCGCCAATGCCGGAATTAGCGGCAGGACGCCCACCGGCGCTACGGACGAAGCAGCGTTTGAGAATATCGTCCGCACCAACCTGAATGGCGCATTCTTCACCATCAACTCCGCTGCTTCTCTGTTGAACGACAACGCCAGCATCATCTTCAACGGATCGGTGCACAACTATATGGGCCAGGCCGGCCTAGCGGCCTATGCGGCCACCAAGGGCGGGGTGGTCTCCATGGCGCGTGCGATCGCTGCCGACTTTGCGCCGCGCAACATTCGCGTCAATGTCGTCGCACCCGGAGCGACAAAAACTCCGATCTGGAAGCGCGGGTCTCGCGCCTCGATGTCGGCTGAACAGTCCGCCAAGCTGGCTGATTCGTACTCCTCGACGGTTCCGCTGGGCCGATGGGGCGAACCTGAAGAACTCGCGAAGGCTGTGCTTTTCCTGGCTTCCGAGGATTCGTCGTACATCAACGCGGTCGAGCTGATCGTGGACGGCGGATTAACGGGTGCTCCCTTCGGAGCGCCCATTCATCGCGGCTAGGACGGCGATCCCCACAGGACACAGGAGGTACCCATGAGCAGCAATGAAGTCCGTAGTAACGACGCACCGAGAAACATGGAGATGAAGATGGCTCAAGCAGAACATTTTGATACCCTGGTTCTCGGAAGCGGACCGGGCGGAAATCTACTCGCGTGGCACTTGGCGCCAACTGGGCAACGGGTGGCCGTTGTTGAGCGGCGGTATATCGGAGGTTCCTGCCCCAACATCGCCTGCATGCCCAGCAAGAACGAGGTCTGGAGCGCGCGCATCGCCCATCTGGTTCGGCACGCGGCGCAGTTTGGCACGATCACCGGTCCGGTCACGACCGACATGGTGAAGGTGCGCCAGCGCAAGCGCGTCATGGTCGAACAAGAGGTCGTGGACCACGTTACGCCCTTCAAGTCGAGCGGCGCCGAACTGGTCATGGGCAGCGGAACCTTCGTGGCGCCGAAGACGCTAGAGGTCCGGCTGAACGACGGCGGTATGCGGCGGCTGACCGGCGACAAGGTCATCATCGATGTCGGTTCGCATGCGGCGATACCGAGCATTCCCGGCCTCGCGGAAGCCCACCCGCTCACGCATATCGAGGCACTTGAGCTGGATGCGGTGCCCTCGCATCTGATTGTGCTCGGTGGCGGCTATGTCGGTCTGGAACTGGCGCAGGCCTACCGCCGCTTCGGCAGCCAGGTCACGGTCATCGAGGCCGGCTCTCAGCTCATGAGCCGCGAGGATTCAGGCGTCGCGGACACTATGCAGCGGATCCTGCGCGAGGAAGGCGTTCGGCTTCTGCTGTCTGCCACCACACTGAGCGTGAGCGGCCGCTCCGGCGGCGAAGTGACCCTCGCCGTCCGCACGCCGACCGGCGATGAGAAGCTCCAAGGAAGCCATATCCTCGTCGCGGCAGGGCGCGTGCCCAATACGGCCGGAATCGGACTTGAGGAAGCCGGCGTCGAACTGGACGCGCGCGGCTACATCCGCGTCAACGACCGGCTTGAAACAACCGTGCCAAATGTCTGGGCTGTCGGTGACTGTGCCGGCAGCCCGCAGTTCACGCACGTCTCGGTCGACGATTTCCGCATCATCGCGGACAACCTGACCGGCGGTACGCGCAGCACGGGTGACCGGCTGGTGCCGTACTGCGTGTTCACCGATCCGCCGCTCGCCCATGTCGGACTGAGCGAACGCGACGCGCAACACATGGGCGTTGCGGTGCGCGTCGCCTCGCTGCCGATGGAGGCCGTGCTGCGAACCCACACAACAGGAGAAACCTCCGGCTTCATGAAGGTTCTCGTCGGCGCAAGCGACGATCTCGTTCTTGGCTTCACGATGATCGGGTCTGAGGCCGGCGAGGTCATGGCCGTGATGCAAACGGCGATGCTCGCGCGACTACCCTACACGACCCTGCGCGACGCCGTCATCGCGCATTTGACGGTGGCTGAAGGACTGGGGCAGCTAATGGCGAACGTGCCGCCTCGTTGAGGGATGATGGATATCGGCATCCAGATGGTTCGATAGGCAAGCTTGCGGACAGAGTCGCCGTTTGGCGGTGGTGACGTTGGTGGTGGCACCGTGCTGATGAAGCGTTGGGTGCTGAGAAAGGCGCTCACATTGGTGCCGAATTAGGTGCGCCCGCGGGGATCGCGTGCGCCGACGAAGTGACGGAACGATGTCGCCTAATGGGCAC
>NZ_JYMU01000063.1:0-75480 GCF_000938235.1 Bradyrhizobium sp. LTSPM299 | reverse complement strand
GCGGGTGTCCGAGCGCTGAGCACAACGCGCCCGCATCCGACTGGCTTTGGGCCAAACAGCGTCTCGCTCTCCCTAAGCTCACCGAAACGCGCATCGACCTCATCAGGCAGTCTTCGGCACTCTCACATTGCGCCGTCAGGTCGTCGGATTCGGCACCATGGTTTCTGCGTGCTTGGCCGCCATGATCGATCTCCTTTTGGCCAAGGGCGCGAGACACGCACCTGCGCCTGCGCCCTGCCCGTCGGCGAGAGCGGGGGTAGCAAGTGCCAGGGCGACCCGAGTGGAGGGGGATCGCCCGCCTTAAGGGTCGCTCGAAGAGCGGGTCTACACAAGCGCACGACTGACCGCGACGATTCAGGATCTGGGGAAGCGCGGAAGACCGGGGATACCGCTCGGGTCGGCGCCGGCGTTTGCCGGCGCTTCACCCTGGCGCGCGCGAGGGGCCGCGCCCCTTAACCCCAAGAGAGATCTGTTGATGCAAGCCATGCCTTGAGAAAAAGGCAGCCGACGCGAGGGCAGTGATAGCGACGCGGGCATGAAATGACCGCGGGCACCGAGGCGACTGCAGTCGGGAGACCGGTTAACAAGGCACCCGAACGCGGGACAGTGATAGCGACGCCGGCATGCAATGACGGCGGGGCCCGCGAGCGAGTGCCTCCGGCGAGCGACTCAGGAACGGCTTCACGATGCGTTGGTATCAATCTTGCTTTTGTGATATCGTCTCGATGTTGTGCATGTCGATCCACGACGTGCGCATGTTCACTGAGCCAGTTTTTTACAGAGGACGACATGGCCAAGAAAGCGAAGAAAGCAAAGAAGACCGCGAAGGCAGCCACCAAGAAGGTGGCAAAGAAGACTTCCAAGAAAAAGAAGTAGTCGTATCCCCGACTGAGTTGCCGCCTCCGGGTCGCGACCCGGACGCAAAGCGAAACCTTCCAAAGGATCTGAAACGTCCTTTGCAGCCGTTCGGTATCGCGGCAAAGGCAAGATAAGGCCGGACCTTTGTGCAGGTGGCTGCTGCACAAAGGTCCGGTTTTTCGTTTCTGCCCGATGGGCATGATGTGCTCTTGCGCGAGGGATAAGCCGCACGGCCGAGACGCTACGCGGCTCGGTTCACGAGAGCCCGGTCCGGCCCTTGCCGGACGCACAAACGGAAAAGAAGACCCAGGGTTGGAGGCCTTGGAGTTTTCCTCGGGAGCGTTTGTCTGCGCGACCTAAACTATGATCGGAAGCATCGGAAATCGCTTCTTCCACTCTTCACCGCCGCGCGAGGCAAGGTCCCGCTGGCAAATTCCGCAATCCGTCAGCCATCCCCCTAGCCCGCAATCTGCAGCGGAGAGTTCGCCTGCGATAAAACGCCAGACCTTGAGTTCCCGCCATTGCGAATCCCAGCCACGTGTTAGCAGCCGGAACGAATCGCGGACAAAACGATTCGCCGTATCAGGAGTATTTCAATGCTGATGACACGTGAACGAAGACGGGCGATACGGACGATGCGCGGATGGGCGATTGACGTGCTCCAGGAAGCTGGCGCCATCCGTGAGTGCGAGGCGCATGGCTGGATGCAGGACCGCGCCGATCCGCACGCCTGGGAGCGGGCCGTCGATATCGCCCGTGGTGACCCGCCGGCAGGCGTCTCCCCTGACGCGGCGGCGGCCGAGGTTCGCGACGTGTTGAACTCGATCGGTGATACCTGCCCAGAATGCCCTCCTGAAGGACAATTAAAAGCCGTTAGCTAACCCGCGCGCGCCGTAACGCGGCTTCCAATCGCCCCTTCTCTTTATCCCAGCGGGCTTGTTCGGCTTGCGATCTCTTCTCGAGAGCCTCAACCTCGGTCTGGATGGTCGCGGCCCGCTTTGAGTGCTCCTGCTCGGCCTTGTTCAATGCAGCCTGTGCCTTGTCGACTGCGTGTTGACGGCGTTCACGGTCCTTCTGCCTGGCGGCCTCTTCGCTCGCCCGTTCGCGCTCTCGCCGCTTTTGCTCCTTTTCGAAGGCGAGAGCGGCCTTTCGCTCCGCCGCCTTGTCGATGGGGCGAGAGGAAGGCTGCTTTGCTGTTCTGCCTTTCGACTTGCGAGCGGCCTTCGTTGGCCCGGGACCGCCAAGATCGGTGGGCAGCTCGGCATGCTCACCGAAGGATCCGGCGGATCCGACCGGGCGCCTGAGCACCACGCCCGGCTTCGCCATGGTCGCAGCGACGATGTCCGGATCGACACTTTCCTTCCGCGCCCTGGTGGAAGAGATTGCTATCCGCCCCCCACGCTTCCAGAGCCGCCTTCATCGACGGAGCGGCGATCGCCAGATCGAAGAAGCCCAGCGAAGTCTCATAGGTTTTCAGTTTTCTGGCCATCGGCCTGATCCGCGCCCCCGATCGATCGTCAACGTCGCGCACCCTTCAAGGTCGTGGATTTCCGGTCGTATGCCCTCGGGCATGACCTCGAGCGTCGCAAGCGTGATCGGCAGCTTGAAGCGCCGCCGTCCCGCGCTACCGGGATTCAGGTAGAGAACGCCGCCGACCGTGTCGATCTTCGGTACGTGGGAATGCCCGGAGACGATCACATCGATGCCGGCGCCGGGATCGACCTGCAGCGTCTTCAGGTCGTGCAGAACGTAGATCGACTTTCCCGCCAGGTGCACGAGTTTCGTGTTGGGATATTCCCGGGCCCACTCGTCGTTGTCGACGTTTCCACGGATAGCGGTAACGGGCGCGATCCGGCGAAGCGCGTCGACGATCTCGGGACGCCCGATGTCGCCGGCGTGAACGATGTGATCGACACCCGCCAGGCGTCGTTCCGCCTCGGGCCTCAACAGGCCGTGCGTGTCCGAAATGATTCCAATCCTGTACATCATTTCCCGGCGCTCACACCCGCGATCGCCAAAAGACGATCGAGAAGCTCCATTTGTCCGGACAGTATCTTCGTTCGCGCGAACTCGATATCGAACCATTCCGCGCGGTCGACTTCGGGAAAGTTCTGTCGCCGACCGCTTCGGGGCGGCCATTCGATATCGAACGTATTGCTCGCCAGTGCCGCGGGGTCAAAATGGCCCTCTCCGGTGAATGCGATGACGCGTTTGCCTCCTCGCTGGCGAACCTGCCCTAAGGCCTGCAGCCGACCAATCGAGGCGCTGCTGCCGAGTTCCTCGGCAAACTCACGTCGCGCGGCCTGCTCTGGATCTTCCGCGGTATCGATTTCGCCCTTCGGGATGGACCAGGCGCCATCGTCCTTCTTGCGCCAGAACGGACCGCCGGGGTGAACGAGCAAAACCTCGAGCCCGCGAACGCCTTGCCGGTAGGCCAGAATGCCCGCGCTCAACGTCGATCGCCTGGAGGTCTTTGTCAGCGCTGCCATATCGCTCCTATTTTGCAACGCAAATCGAGGCCGAGTAACGGCGCAGGTTCTGAGGCGCGACGACGTTTGGCTAGCGGCGGTCCGGCGTCACCGGATGCTTCACGATCCGCTAGGCTGACTTCCGCTGCGGTTTGGCCGTCGGCTTCTTCGCCGCGGCCTCCTTCGCTGGTTTCCTGCCGGCGATCGGCATCAGCATTTCCTTCTGCCCGGCCACCGCCTTGCGCGCCTTCTTGGCTGGCTTCTTCGGCGCCTCAGTCGCTGCCGCCGCGCCTCCTCCGATGCTCTTGCGCAGCGCGTCCATCAGATCCACCACGTTCTCGCCGCGGGGACGCGCTTTCGCGGTGATGGGCTTGCCGGCGCGCTTCTGGTTGATGAGATCGATAAGGGCGGTTTCGTACTGGTCTTCGAACTTGTCCGGCTCGAAATGCCCCGTCTTCTGGTTGACGATGTGCCTGGCGAGATCGAGCATGTCCTTGGTGACTTTGACATCCTGGATATCGTCAAAGTACTCGTCCGCGGAACGCACCTCGTAAGGATAGCGCAGCAGCGTCCCCATCAGGCCCTTGTCCATGGGCTCGAGGGCGATGATGTGCTCACGGTTGGTCAGCACCACCCGTCCGATGGCGACTTTGTTCATCTCACGGATCGTTTCGCGGATGACCGCGAACGCGTCGTGGCCAACCTTTCCGTCCGGCACCAAGTAGTAGGGACGGATCAGATACCTCGGATCGATCTCGCTACGGTCGACGAACTCGTCGATCTCGATCGTTCGCGTCGATTCCAGCGCAACGTTCTCGAGTTCCTCCTTCGTCACCTCGATGAAGGTGTCAGTGTCGACCTTGTAGCCCTTGACGATGTCCTCGTTGGCTACCTCCTCGCCGGTGTCAGCATCCACCTTGGCATATTTGATCCGGTGGCCGGTCTTCCGGTTGAGCTGGTTGAAGGAGACCTTTTCGGTTTCCGACGTGGCCGGATAGAGCGCTACCGGACAGGTGACGAGGGAAAGACGCAGGAAGCCTTTCCAGTTAGCGCGGGGGGCCATGGCGGGGAACTCCGATACTTAGTGCCGGATTCAAGACGATTGGCCGGGCTTAGTTCCGACAGTGTGCCCCTCCCAGCAGGATGATTTTTTCTCGGCGCTTGGCTTAAGCGGACTCGACTTCTGTTCTCTTTATGTTCTAATTCGGAATGATCGACCGACCCGCGAGCTGGCGCACGCCGACCCCGAAGCAGATGGAAAAACTGGCCGCTGAAGCCGTCCGCAGTCGGGCCCCCTCCGCTGCGACTCCAGATGCGCCCCTCCCGGCCGAATACTGGGAATCGGTCCTCAAAGACCCTCGCGCCGGCGCGACCGAGGCCCAGATACGGCTGAGACGTCTTTCGGAAATTCAGCGCCACGTACTGCGCGTCTCCTGCCGCCGGTGCGAGCGGACCGTGGAAATCCAGACCGTCGATGCAGTCCGATTATATGGCGGCAACGCGGTCTGGAAGGACGCAGCGCGGCGGCTGCTAGACAACACCTGCCAGCAGCGTACCGGCAGGCATGAAGAAGACGAGTGCTGGCCAGCGTTCGACACGCCGTAGTCCGCTCCGGATTTGCCGATCCGATCTCTTTGCGCCTGGATGTCCGGATGGCCCCGAAGTATCACCCCACGCCCCTGTCGGGCGGCGATCGCAAGGCTCTGGCGAAGGAGCTCGGCAAGGCACGCGCGATGGGCAACATCCTGGCCACCCAATCGGCTGAGATGCGGGCCAAGGGCGAGGCGATGATCCAGCAGGCCGATAGACTTCTTTGCGAAAGCTGGAACGAGCGGATGTGGAGCGACGGCGAACCGATCGATCCGTCGCCCACCATCGACCAGGCCGTGAATGGAGGCTTCCCCTGGCTGGAGATTAGGTGTGCGCGCTGCAAGACACCGAGCGACGTCGACCTCTCGGCAATGAAGCACCCGCCGACCACCTTCGTGCACGATCTCGCCAGCCGGCTGCGCTGCCGCAAATGCGCCAAGGCGGGCCGGCGTCCATCCGCGACTCTGCTACAATTAGCCTGGCAGCCGCGCCATCCTCGAACCGAAGCCTGACTGATGTGCAATCTTTATTCGATCACGACAAACCAAGCCGCGATCAGCGCGCTGTTCCGCGTCGTGAACCGATATGTTGGCAATCTGGCGCCGATGCCGGGAGTTTTTCCGGATTACAAGGCGCCGATCGTACGCAACGGGACCGAGGGCCGCGAACTCGCAACGGCACGGTGGGGAATGCCGTCGTCGTCAAAGGCGCTGATGGACGCCACCAAGAAGCGAGCCGAAAAGCTGCAAGCCAAGGGCCAGACTGTCGATTTCAAAGAACTGCTGCGGATGGAGCCGGACGGCGGCACGACCAACATCCGCAACGTGAAGAGCAAGCACTGGTCGAGATGGCTGGGAGCCGAAAACCGCTGCGTGGTGCCGTTCAACTCGTTCAGCGAGTTCAACAAGGCAGAAGGCGGTGATATCTGGTTCGCACGCGATGAGACCCGTCCCCTTGCCTGCTTCGCCGGCATCTGGACCAACTGGACGTCCGTCCGGAAGGTCAAGGAGGGTGAGACGACCAACGACCTCTACGCGTTCCTCACGACCGAGCCAAACGCCGAGGTCGGCGCCATCCACCCAAAGGCGATGCCCGTGATCCTGACCACGCCGGACGAAGTGGAGGCCTGGATGACGGCCCCTCTGGACGAGGCCCTGAAGCTGCAGCGGCCGCTTGCCGACGGCGCGCTCCGGATCGTCGCCCGCGGCGTCAAGGAAGATACGGCCGGGCTAGCGACGTGACCATCGAGGGCGATAACAACCAGGCAGTTTCCCCGGACCGCCAACGCAAGATCATCCACGTCGACATGGACGCCTTCTACGCGTCCGTGGAGCAGCGCGACAATCCTGATCTCCGCGGAAAGCCGGTGGCCGTCGGCGGATCCCGGGAGCGCGGCGTCGTGGCGGCGGCCAGCTACGAAGCGCGCAAATTCGGCGTCCGGTCGGCTATGCCGTCGGTTACCGCGAAGCGGCAATGCCCAGACCTGATCTTCGTGAAGCCGCGTTTCGAGGTGTACAAGGCGGTCTCGGAGCAGATCCGCGAGATCTTCGCTGAGCACACAACTATCATCGAGCCGCTGTCGCTGGACGAGGCCTACCTCGACGTGACCAAAAATCTGCAAAGCATTCCGTTGGCGCGGGACGTCGCTTTGGCGATCCGTGCG
Organism: Bradyrhizobium sp. LTSPM299; assembly: GCF_000938235.1. NCBI lineage: Bacteria > Pseudomonadati > Pseudomonadota > Alphaproteobacteria > Hyphomicrobiales > Nitrobacteraceae > Bradyrhizobium > Bradyrhizobium sp. LTSPM299. Next base: position 68,901 of record NZ_JYMU01000063.1, on the reverse strand, counting down.
AAAATTAAGGAGGTAACCGGCCTCAACGCTTCGGCCGGCATCTCCTACAACAAATTTCTGGCGAAGCTTGCCTCCGATCACCGCAAGCCGAATGGCCAGTACGTCATTACGCCCGAGATGGGACCGGCGTTCGTTGAGACGCTGCCGGTCGGCAAATTCCACGGCATCGGGCCGGCGACGAGCGCTAAGATGAATGCGCTCGGTCTCCACACCGGCCTCGAAATGCGCAACCAGTCCCTCGAATTCATGCAGGCAAACTTCGGGAAGGCCGGAAGCTACTACTACTGGATCTCGCGGGGCATCGACAACCGTGAGGTCCGCGCCGACCGGACCCGAAAATCCGTCGGCGCCGAAAACACGTTCTCCACCGACCTCACCGAGCTTGAGGCGATGGTGTCGGAATTGCAGCCTCTGATCGACAAGGTCTGGCGGCATTGCGAGGACAAGGGTTCGCGCGGGCGGACGGTGACGCTCAAAGTGAAGTTCGCCGACTTCGAATTGATCTCGCGGAGCCGGACGGTGGCCCGCGCGGTCGGCAGGCGCAGTGAATTGGCGAACGTGACGGCCGAATTATTGAGAGCGCTTTTCCCAGTGAAGAAAGCGGTCAGGCTGCTCGGTGTGTCCATCTCAGGATTTGTAGGCGAGGAATCCGACGACCTAGCGCAAATAGCTCTGGAACTATAATTGATCTCATCGCCTACGTTCGTCAATGGCACACACCGACCAGTCTCCATCGTGTCAGTGACAGGCAGCATCTGCAGGAACAACACTATGACGAATTCCGAGGATAGACCGCCTCCCGCAGTCGGGGCCTATTGGATCAAGGAGGAAGATTATCCAGCGTTGCTGCAACTTTTCGACGACGCCGACAAGATGCCACCGAACTGGAAAGAATGGCTGAAGATGGCCGAGGAAATGGAGCAGGGGCTCAAGGCCTATGGACACGTCGTGCTGCGTGTTTACATCGACCCCGCCACCTTCCCAGACTGGTGCGCCGCCCATGGTACAAGCCCGGGCGGCGCCGGACGCAGAAAGTTCGTCGCGGCTGCGGTAACCGAGAGATATGGCCGACACGCCTGACCAGCACCGTCTTGGCCGAACGCCGGTCCATCGCAGGCGAGATTTTGCACGGCCAAATCTGCAATCGTCTGTGAACGAACTTCAGTGATTGCCGCGGACAGGAGCGGACCCTACCTTATTTGTCTTTATCGGCTACGGATTTGCGCGGAACTCGACCCGCCCGATCTGGCTTGACCTTTGCGAGCGGGCGCTGAGCGCCAAAACGCCTTCGGTTGAAAGGCACGGCGCCCGAGCCCGCAACAATTTCAATATCTTCGAGTTCCAGCGGATTGCCGCGCGCGGACAGCAAAGTGGGATATTCGATTTGCCGTCCGCTGCTGCGCTCCTTGAAAACCACCTGCGGCCCTGCCGGCTCCGCAAGCCAGTCGTCGCCCCATTTCTTCAGCGCCAGATAGGTCGGGAAGAAATCGCGGCCCTTGTCGGTCAGTACATATTCGTAGCGACCGCCATGCTCCGGCAACGGCACGCGCGTCATCATGCCGAGATCGACAAACTTCTTCAGCCGTGCGCTGAGAATGTTCGGCGCCACGCCAAGATAATACTGAAACTCGTCGAACCGCCGGGTGCCGTAATAGGCTTCCCGCAGCAGCAGGATCGACCAGCGGTCGCCGACCACCTCCATGGCGCGGGAGATGGAGCATTCCTTATTGAACGAGCGCTTCAAATCGCTTCTCGCACTGCGGTCAGGCCGCCTGCCCCGCCGGCTGCCGTGGCTCGGCCACGACGTCCGGCGCCAGAACACGACGGTGCGTCACAAGCACGCCCGCTTCGGACAGCCTCTGCAATTCCGCCTCGCTGACACCCAGTTCGGCAAACACCTCTTTGTTGTGTTCGCCCTGGAAGGCCGGTGTCCCGATCGGGGTCAGCTCATCCTTCGAGAAATGCCAGGGGCGGCCCGGCAATTTGTATTCGCCGCCGTTGCGATCGGACACCAGCTGTACCGCGCCCCAGTAGTCGCTCCAGTCCGACTTGGTGAGTTCCTTGATCGAGCGGATCTCCCCCATCGCGATCTTGGCTTCGTCGAACTGCGCATCGAGGGTTGCCATGTCGGGGAAGGTCATGATCCAGGACTGGATGATCTCGTGCAACGCGCCGAAGTTCAGCCGCCGCGCCGCCGCGCTGGAAAACCTTGGGTCGTCCATCAGATCGGAACGCCGCATCGCGCGCAGCCAGGACGGGAACGTCCGGCTGCCGATGATGCTGGTGGCGACGGTGAAATGCTCACCCTGCGGACCGGCAAAGAAAGAGCAATCGGTGGCCCCGAGCACGGCAGGCTCCGCGCCGATATCATCATCAGACAAATCGACATGCGCGCGTTCATTGACCGCAAGCAAGGTCGCTGCCATCGCCACGTCGATATACTGGCCCTGCCCCGTTGTCTGCCGACTGTGGAGTGCCGCGAGGATGGCGATCACCGCCTGCAATCCGGCATAGACGTCGGCATGCGACAGGCTGTCGGTGCGCGGCTCCGTCAAGGCGTCGCCATAGTGCCGCACGCTGTTCTCGGTGAACCCCGCTTCGGCCTGCACCGTCGGCGCGTAGGCCATCCGGCTGCGCCACGGGCCGCCCTGGCCGTAACCGGTAATCGATGCGTAGATCAGCCGCGGATTGCGCTTCGACAGCGTCTCATAATCGAGCCCGAAGAAGCCCAGCGTTCCCGCGCGAAAATTCTCCACCACGATGTCGGCGGTGTCGCACAGCTTCAGCGCCAGCTCATAGGCGCCGGGAACATTCAGATTGATGCTGACATTGCGCTTGCCGGCGTTTTGCTGCGCATAATACCCGGACATGCCGTCGGTGGAAGGAAATGCGAAGCGCGAGACGTCCGGGCTTGGCGGCTCGATCTTGATGACCTCGGCGCCGAGATCCTGCAATGTCCGCGCACACAAGGGACCAGCGAGTACGCGGGAGAAGTCGACGATGCGGATTCCGCTGAGAGGACCGGCCATGATCAGCGCCCCGCGAATTTGGCAAGGCCAGGGCCGTTCTTGCGGAACGAGGCCAGACCGGTTTTCAGATCTTCCGACGCCCAGATCGGCGCCTGTACCCTTGCCATCGCCTGGTCGGCGGCGGCCACCCCGTCATTGACGGCAATGTAGGCCAGTTCCTTGGTCGCGGCATGCGCCAGCGTCGGGCCTTGCGCGAATTCCTCGGCGATCGCCATGGTCACCTTCTCCAGCGATTCCTCGGGCACCGTCAGATTGATCAGGCCCCATTTTTCCAGCGTCGGCGCATCGTAGCGCCGCGCCAGCATCGACATCTCCTTGGCGCGCAGCGCGCCGATGCGCTGCACCTGGCGCTGGATGCCGCCCAGCAAGGGATGCAATCCGAGCGTGGCTTCCACCGATCCGATTTTCGCCGACGAGGCCGCGATGATGTAATCGCAGGACAGCGCCAGTTCGAGGCCGCCGCCAAGGCAGACGCCGTGGACGCTCGCGATCAGAGGGATCGGCAGCAACTCCATGAAGCGAAGAAACTCGACGCCATTCAGGCGGCGGTTTTCACCGGCGGTATCGCCGCTGCCCTGCTCGACCCGTTTGTCGAAGATATCGAGATCGGCGCCGGCGGAAAAATGTCGAAGCCCGCTGCGAAGCACGATCGCCCGGCTACCGGCTTTCTGCGCCTCTTCGATCTGTTCGACGATCGCATTGATGAGCTTCGGTCCCAGCAGATTGTAGGGCCGATAAACCATCGTCAACACGGAGATATTGCCGCGCTGCTCGCGCGTAACCAATGCATCCTCGGACACCACGTACCTCCCTTGTTCGGCGCGACGCGCCAGCTCATTCATTGCGGGCAGCTTACATCATGACTTGCATCTTGCAAGCCATGATGATTGCAGTTCTGCAAATTAGATGACTATCGTCATTTCATAAGCAAACGCCGCGGCTTGGCTCTCCCGCAAGCTGGATTCTCAGCATCCTATTTTGGAAAATGCGTCAATCGCCAATGGATCAGCGCATCGGCGCCCGGCCCTGCTTGCGGCTGCAGGTCCCTCGCCTTGACGCGCTCCCCAGTCTCGCCGTCGACCATCGCCAGCTTCACCGTGTGGCCTGTTTTCCGATCCACGAATTTGAGCGGAGGTCCGGCATTGCCGGAAACCGCCCACTTGTCACCGACCTGCAGCAGCGCCTGCGTCACCAGGATCAGATCCAGGCCCTTCACCGTCAGAACATATTCGTATCGTTCGGGATTGGTCTGGTAACGGCGACGCTCGACCAGTCCATGATCCTCGAGGTGTTTCAGCCGGTCGGACAAGGTCGCATTGGATCAAACTTCGGCTTCGAACGCTGCGAACGGCACGGCTAACTTGGGGACGCAAGTAAGAAAGAATAAGAACACCAGTCAGCGACGCGCTCTTGCGCGGGGTGATAAGAGTCCCTCCAACATACACGCCAACAATGCACGGGACGAAGCTCTGCTGTACCTTCGGGTGAGTACAGATGCGAGTGCCGAGAGCAACCTCTCCATCCCAGATCAACAAAAGAAGCTTTTGAAATGGTGCGAAGAAAACGGGAAACTGGCTCGCAAAATTTACGTAGACAAAGGGCTCTCCGCATTTCTTGATGTGCGCCGGCCGGAATTTGACGAAATGGTCGCCGACCTGCGCTCGGGCCGGTATCCTCAAGTTGGTTACGTCGTCATTTATGCAACCAGTCGGCTGTTTCGAAGAGCTCACAAGTTTGGAAAGTTGGAACAGGAGCTCAATGCGCTTGGCATCGAAGTTATAAGCATCACTCAATCGTTTGCTAAAGACGCCGGTGGATTCGTGGCCAAGCAGGTCTCGATGACTTTCGACGAGTATCATTCCATCGTCACTTCCGTAAATGTCCGGCGGGCACAGCGGGAGATGGTTGATCAGGCGTATTGGCCGGGCGGAGTTGTCCGCCACGGCTTCAAACTCGTCCCCGCGATGGAAAATGCGCGGCGTAACCGCGTAGTGGTGGATGAAGTGGATATGGCCTTTGTAAAGAAGGTCTTCGAACTTGCCGAATTTGGCAACGGCACGGGTCCTATGGGCATCAAAGCCATAGTGAATTGGGCGACCGAGAATAATTGCCTTACCCGTAACGGATCGCCTTTCTCGATTGCTGCCATCCACAGAATGCTGACGTTCGAAGGTTACACGGGTTCCTACCCTTACGGCGTTGACGAATCTCCAAGCCCGTATTCGCCGGCATACCCCGTAAAGTATCTCAAGGTAGAGCCCATCATTCCGCGTGATCAATTTGAACGCGTGCAGCAACTGCTCGAACGTCGTGATCCTCGAATGCATGCGGCGAAAGCCGTGAGCAGCCCGCTTCTTCTTTCTGGTGTAGCCTTATGCAAGTGCGGTTCGGCACTGACGCTCGGAACCGGCACTTCCAAGACTGGCCGCCTCTACCGTTACTACCGTTGCTCCAGAAACAACCGCCTCGGCTCGGGGGGCTGCCCTGGGATCCGAATCCCTGAGGAAGTGCTCGATGAGGCCGTGATGACATCTGTGGCAGAAAAGATCCTTGCACCGGATCACTTGTCCGAACTGTTCGAAGGTCTTTTCGATCGTCGAGAAAAGGAGTGCGCAGACCGCGACACCAAGCTTCCTGCTCTGCTTGCGCGGGAGAAGGAGTGCAAGGCCGCCCTCCATTGGCTTTTTGCCACGGCTAAGACAGTTCCTGGAGTTTCCGAGGATTCGGTTTTCAAGGCTGATTTGGCAAACGCATTGCGAGCTGCGAAGCTTGTAGAAAGCGAGCTCAACCGCGCAAAGACCATCTCCACCGCAGAGCGCAAAGTTACTCCCGACCAGATCTATGCTTTCGCGAACGAGGTGAGGGAAACATTACTCGGGGAAAACCGCGCAGTCGCCAAGCAAGTACTGCAGTCGATCGTTTCTTTGGTAGAGGTGACAGACGAAACGATCCGCATCGTTGGGGACAACGAACAACTGAGCCGCTTGGTCTCTGATCCGGAAAATGACCCCGACGAAGGGGACTCAGAAGGCGGCTCTGGAGTTCGCCGATATATACGCAGATGGCGGAGAGAGTGTCCGCCATATACCTCTGAATTATCACGATAATCTGCCATTTTTCGATCTTCTACACGTCCTAACCCGCGTCGCGGAGTAGGCTCAAAAATCATCCTTGCCGATTTTCCGCCCGTAAGTGTGAACAAACTCTACGCGTTTCAAAACGTCGTCGTCAGCCAGTTCTTTCCCCAGCTTGCGCTCAAGCTCTCGCAATGCCCACTGTTGCTCCTCTTCACTATACAAGTCCGCCACCCGCACGTTTTCGACCAGGGTGACCTGAAGATAGGTCGGCGGAGAGGAGTCCCTGCGACCCACCTGTCCGCTACGGTAGACGCTGTCCTCCGACTTAACAGTTATCACGTCGCGTTGCTTCAGTTCATCGTGCTGGCCCGCCAGAAGAAAGAACTCTCGAATATTTTCATTTAGTCCAGCGAGACGCGCAGTCTCGCTGTCAATCGAGATGGCCCCCTCTGGGTGGACCGTTCCGACGACAGGGGTCGGAAACGTGTCGGGGAATATCTTTTTCCGATGATAGTCTCCGAGGCCGATGTGCCGATGAGCCCCGCTACGACGCGATTCCGCGAACTCCCAGCCACCTGAGAAAGGACCGTCCTTACCTTCGGTGTCCACAAATATGTGAGTGAATTTATGAGGCGCTATCCCCTGATCATCGATCACAAGCATGTCGTCGTACCGGAGCAGGCGCTCCGCAACAAAGTGGCACTTATTTCGATGCGGCAAGTGATTCCAAAAATCTACGATAAGTTCTCGACGTTCGTGCCAAGCTCTTCGATCCTGATGATCTTCATCGCCTCTCAACACTAACAACGAGACCGCATCCGTGAAATCAAACTCCTTCTTGTCTTGATCAACGTACCCAAAATACTCCCGTGTTCTTACAACGAGACCTCGCGGGTGGTAATTGACCGCTGGGCATTCTCGCCATCGCGGGCGAGCATCGAAGTCTTTGATTTCCTCCTTGAACGGATAATCTTCGTCGTTCGCGTCTCTGATCAGGACCGAGACATGGCCAAGTTCAGCACCAAGCACTCTAAAGAGCTTGTTTTTGTTGGCGACAGTCCTACGGATTTCAGTGGACCGTGATCTACGTCGGGTTACAAGAGAGATGCCAAAGAACGTGAAAAGTATGTGGTCGTTTTTCGGCTGGCAAAGCATATCCTCAAGCTCCGCCTTTCCCCACAGATGAAACTCCATAACTCTCTTTTCGATCAGCTTGTCTCGGAAACGGTCATAGGATTGTTTTGAGAAATTACATGCTGCCGCCAGAACGTAGCCGTAGGGCGGGTTCTTATCGTCCAACTCCTCAATGATCTCAGCGACGCGTTTGGGACCTAACTCCTTCTCTCTTTTGCACTGTATTATCCATTGATTACCCATCATGGGGTGAGACAATTCCTTGGCGTCTTCATCCTCATCATCTTCGTTTCTCGCGGTCGCTAGTCGTTCGAACGCGCGTATGTCGATGCCATCATCAGAACCACTGCGGCCAGTACCCTCGATTGATTGCCAATCTCTGAAATCGTAGACGAGCTGCCGCACTAAATCCTCAAAGCGATGCGGGTCGAGGTCCTCGAAATGAATAGGCCCGTATGTTCGCGACACCTTCGGCATGATCTCGGATATTCCTACTACCCTCTGTCGCCTTGTAAACACCTCATCAGAGGCGAACAGGCGAACCCTTCTGAACGAGCGCCTTGCAGACGCTTTCGCGCAAGCCGCGGCATGTCCGGTCTAAAGCCTCGGGGGATGGCCAACTGTGATACCCCGTCAAAATGTAGCGAGATCGAATGATCGCGTCGGTGGTGATCATCATGGAGAATACCTGCTTGTCCTCATCCATGTACGACAATCCGAGTTCAGCCGCTCGCTCGCTCAGACAGCAAACGCGATGACCGAACTTCTTGCTCCTGAGGTGAGCCGCCGTAAAACCGTGACCGCGCAAGAACGCTTTAAAGTACAGTTCGATGGCATGATAGTATAGGAAGAGTACCGGACTCAACGGATGAGTCGCCTTCACTTTCGCATTGTAAAGCGCCTGTGCCGATCTCCAATACGTCTCAGCGGTGTTGAAGAAGCCAACCTCGTTGGTTCGATCGTCGTCAGATATCGGCTCGTCTTCGCTCATTTCCTTAACGCTCTTCAATCCATTTTCTAGCTTCGTGGTCGTTAATCCAAATGCCGATGTCGACTCCACCTCCGTGGCGCGTGAACGCTTGGCACTCGATTTTGGCATTAGGGATGTCCAGGTCCGCCAGTTCGGATTTCTCCTTCAATGCTGCGCGGTGACACCTGTGCGACGCGACCTCCAAGGTCCGAACGTCGACTCCTGTGACAGCTTTCCCCGCTAACGCCAACAAATTGAACCACGTGTTAGGCGGGAAGCCACTATCGTCCCAGCTTAGCGAAACGCCAGTAATTCGATGGCTCATGCAGCTCAGATGCATATCGGGCTTCTTAAAGAAAACGTTGTCGCCGGAGGGCGAGTAGCGATCGAACGTCGTACCGGTCAATTCGATGAGCCGAGCGGTGATTTCTTTGCATTCGGCAGACTGACCGCCGTTGTCAGCAATCGCTTGCGTCCCGGCGCCTCCCATCACAGCGAGAGCCAACACTATCGACAGGCACTTCATTCTTCTTTCCATAAGTCTACCGACCAATATCCTACGGCTAGGATTCTCCCGCAGGATCAAATATCCCAGACCATGCCTTGTCGCACATTCCCTTAAAGTATACTCTCGGTTGAATCAGCTTTTTCTTTAGCACATTCGGACGGGGGGCGCGGCCGATGTCGTGGGATGACCACCAATTCAAACTTACGCGCGATGCAAGGCTTTTGGTGGCGAGTCCAGATCAGGTCTTCGCGGAGTTAAGGGAACTTTCCAAAGAGGTACGTACAAGCCTGCTCATGTCGAGGTCGGACGGCATTGAACCGCTATTGGTCGAACGCAGTCAGCCGCTGATCAATCTAGGGCTTGCTTGCTACTGCACTGACAAAAGCGTTTTCGTCGCACTGTATAACCATGGTCGCGGAAGCCCAACGGACAAAGCTGACGAGCACTATCGCCGTGGCCTTTTGCTCGGTTGTCTTTCCAATGCGACAATTCAAAAGGCACACTTTGTGTTTGACTTCCCTCGCGAGCTAATCGGCGACGACGAATTAGACCGCATATTAGTTGAGAATGAATACGGTCTCGCGGAAACTATCGTCCGAAATCCCGAGGTGTCCGACAACCTGTTGGAGGAGCTATATAAGCGAGATGGAGCATTTGCGAACGTGCCTGACCAACGCCTCGCGAATCTCGTGCATAGCTCGCGAGAGAACAAGCGCATCAACACCAACAATGACGACGACTATAGTCCCGATCTTGGGCACTACCGCATTCAGAATGCGATCTTACAGCTTGTCGAAACCGCGCCGGTAACTCCGCTTTGGAAAACGGTTCTATTCGATCTTCTCAACACTTTGAACCCTTTGCATCTTGCTCGGACTGAGCGACTTCAGGACATTTTGCAGCGGTGGAAGTCACTCGACATCAAAGATAGAAGTGGCGAGAACTCGATGGGTTTGTTTGCTGAGAACGTTTCGATGACGGACGAATTTCGTTGCGTCATCGCATCACTCTATGGAAGGGCGTTGAAGGACAATGAAATGCGGGCCGCGTCGAAATCACATGACGTTGCGATGCGAGCTGCTTACTATGGAAGTGGCAAGCTGACCGTAAAGGAGATGAGGACTTCTTTTGAGCGCGATGGCAGCGCCTTTGTTCTCGGAGCAATACGTAACCTGAGCATTCTTTCAGGCCGCGAGCAGCGTCAGGTGTTTGAGGAAGAAATGTTGAGCCGTGACTTCAGCTTTCACTACGGCAAATTCATCGGCATGTTTCGGAAGGAATATCCGTACGTCGAACCCTACAAACAACGATAGTATCTGCGCGGGGTCGGGTGAACGATAGACGGGGGCAACTTGGATTTCTCAATATTCTTCATAGCAGCCGGGGCTTTGGCTTTCGGCGTCTACCTGGGCCGCCAATCCCAGAGGCCCGCGCTGAGCACGTTGGCAAGCACGGCCGCACGGAAAGCCTCAACGGCCAACGACGCAAACGATAGGTATCTAGAAATTCTGCAACGGGAGCTGGCCAACGTCATCGCCCGCGACAACCCGGACAAGATGATTGCGCTGTACCGGAAGGCCAGAGCGCAAGAGCGTGAGATGCTGAAGGCCGATAAGGCGCGAGTTCAAGCGGAGCTAACAGCGCTCACGCACAAATACCCAGTCTACGAAGACTTCGACAAGATCGGCACGAAGCACTACGTGCCGTATAGCGCCGAACCACTCTGGGGTTCGGAGGACGAATTGTCTGATGCCTATCTCGACATCGCAAAGTTCTTGATCGTAACGAGAATACAAGACGGACAATCATATAGGGCGATCTTCCCGGATGATGACGACAAGAACTTTCAGCGCTGCATGCAGGAACTAAAGGACGGAACGTTTAAGGTCGCTCTCGAAGCCGCTGTGGACAGCTATTATCTGGCGTGCCGCGTGGCCGAACAATCAGGCTCCCAAATTCACGATTATGAAGATCGCAAAATCGGCGTGTTCCGGCTCCCGTCGTATGCAGATGTTCGCTATGGCATCCATTTGAAACAGGCGGACGAATACGGCGTTTATTCTTTCTTCGTCCACGACGACGGCAAAATCAGCTCGCGATATGCCCGGTCGGATGCAACATTCGAGAATGAAACCGGGTTGTATGGCTGAGCAATCTCGGAGCAGAACGCGCAAATGGTGAAATGGGTTCATCCCGATGAGTACCGCTAACGGTGAAAGTTGAAGAAGAGGAGTTTCGGCACCGAGCGTTTCCGACGTTCGGGCGCTGTATCTACTGCGGCGCGCAACCTCCTGAGGCCGCGCTGACTGACGAGCATATTGTCCCATACTCTTTAGGCGGCAGCGCCGTCATAGAAAAGGCAAGCTGTGCTCAGTGCGCGACGATTACCAGTCAACTCGAATTGCATTTAGCGCGGACGATTTTCGGTCACTATAGAATCCATGCGAATGTGGCCACGCGTAATCGCCGTAAGCGCCCGACAACGCTTCCTACAACCATCAAAATCGGAGATGAGCCGCATCTAGATTTGGATCTTCCTATCAAGGATCATCCATTTTTCACATACTTGCCGGTATGGGACAAGCCGGGAATGCTAACCGGAGCCGAGCAGACAGCGGACTTCAAGACAACGGAACTGCATAAATTTAGCTATGTGCCTGATCACTTTCGCCGGTTGTTGTCTCTCGGGACAGCTGAGACACTAACCTTTCCGCTAAGCGCGCCATTGCGGCTTAGTGAGAATCAATTTTCCAGATCGCTTGCGAAGATTGCGTACTGCACTGCAGTTACTCGATATGGCCTGCAAGGTTTCGACCGCAAAACCATCACAGATTTCATCCTCGGAAACTATCCTTATGCTCCATTCCTGGTTGGCGGTTCGACTGACGCTGTGCTGCCTTCGATGCCCGGCTTAGATCACCTGATCGCACTCGCCGAAATTCCCATTAACGAGGTTAAGACCCTGCTGGGATTTGTGCGACTTTTTGCCAAAAGCGGAACGGCGGCAGAAGGCATGCCCATCTACACCGTGGTTCTCGGCGCAAGCGTGAACTAGGTTAATTCAGCTCGGTCGATTGCTCGGAGTGCCCTTGGATGCTTCGGCGAATGCGCGCCCCACGTCGCCCAGCTCGGGGGCGAGCCGCTCATGCTCGCCCTTGCGGACTGTGACCAAGTAAAGCGGCCATCATCGAGAGCAGACGCAAGCTCCTCTTGCATCTGCTCTGCATTGAGATTGCGGCCCCAGACATGTCTGGTGACCACCAAGTCCATTAGACGTTTCAGGTCTGCGGGGAGAGGCGTGCCGCGCAGTTTCAGATCAGCGCCCGTACAATCTGCCATGGACAATCTTGTAACCACTCAAACACGCCTTCGAGACTGAACGGCTTTACGACTTCAGGATCATCCGGCAACGGCCCCGCCACCATCAAAACGAACGAACCATCAGACTTGCGATACATGCGGTCTTGCAGCTCGAAGACTTCCAACGTGGTCAGATGCCGGTCGTCATAGTGCCGCGTAGCGATCAGTTGCATTCCCTGCCCCCAAAATCAGGATTCTTCGATCTGTCGCAAAGGCCGCGATTGCAGTCAAAGGGATTATTTCGAGAGTATCCGCATTTGGTGTTTAGAGTGCTTGGTGCTGAACTTGGCCATGTCTCGGTCCTGATCAGAGACGCGAACGGCAATGGCCGGACCGTTGAAGATTGTGTAGCCAAGTGACTCAAGCCAAGCGAGGCTGGCTTGCTCGACCACCGATTCGCTGAAGTCCCATGCACTCATGAAGAGCCTGCCGGAGAATCTGTCGTTGGTGCAACATTGGCTTCGGAGATTTCAGGTTCATAACCCGCAAGGAGGTCTTTGTAAACGTCCGCGCACAACTGCGGGTGCTGGTAAAGCGCATCCTCCGCAGATACGGCTATCCGCCAGATATGCAGGAGAAAGCAACGCAGACGGTGCTTGAGCAAGCGGAAGTCCTATCTGAGGGATGGGCAGCAGCATAAGCAAGGTCGTCCGACCTTGCTGAACGGTGACAGCTGGTAGCCCCACAAGGCGCCCAGGGTGCATCGCGAAGATTTGCGGTGGTGCGGACGCTACACGAAGTGGGCCCGAAGCGTTGAATTTGCGGAACGCTGAAACCCTGGCCGTCGATAAGACGGAGTTCGCGGTATTAGACGGCAAGGCCGCCTTTCGGCGGACCGTCGGAAGCAATTGAAACATTAGAAAAATCTGGAGCGGGCGAAGAGGCTCGAACCCTGGACCCTGACCTTGGCATGGTCACGCTGGCTAGGGAGATTATGTGTCGTTGGGTGCCGTTTCGCTGCTTCTCGGTGCGGTGGCGACCGCGCACGGGCTCGGTTTCGTACTTGGAAATGGAGACGGATCCAAAAATCTGGCCATTTTCCTGCGTTTTTGACGCCGGGAGAATCCCGCCCCCGGTCAATTTGAGCCCTGGAAGTGGCTGGAGAATGGATTTTTCTCCGAATCTTAAAGCCAGCAAATAGATTGCCGAGAGCACGCCGCCGCGGTGCTCGGCCGGCGCCACGCTGTTGATCGTCTGCAGGCCGCCGAAAAACAGCAGACTATATCCGGCGCCGGAGATCGCCGTAGCGGCGAGGAAGACTGGCAAATGATGATGAGCGACCGCCGCCGCCAGCAGCACCATGCCTAGTGCGGATGCGGCGGCGCCACCGGTCATCGCGGCCCGAGGTTGCAGCCTCCTCGCGCCAATCCCGACCACGGCCGAGGCGATCGCGAATAGGGAAAGAGCCGCGCCGTTCACGAGCGCGTTGGGCGATCCAACGAGATCGCGGGCAACCTGACTTCCGAGCGACAGGATCAGTACGCCGTGCGTGTAGGCAGTAGTTACCGCCGCCGCCGCGACCGCGAAAACGTTGCGCAAATGGTTCGGTATGAAGGGGGTTTTGGGACTCCAGCGGCCCAGGGCTTCGCTGCCGATATGGCGCGGCAGGAACCATGCCGTGGCAAACAGCGCAGCCAGGACTGCGGACAGCACCCAAAAGTTCAGCCGCGTGGGCAGCGGAGCATATTGAACGAGGGCGCCGCCGAGCAGCAGTCCTGCTGCGAAACCGACGGCTTGGGCGGCATTTGTGATCGTGGCGGCGCGCTTCGCCGCTCCCTGGCCGCTGAATTCCACCATCGCGGCGGTCGACGCGCCCGCGGTAAGGCCGAGCCCATGAAGGCGCGCCCCGCAAACAGCCAGAGCACATCGGGCGCCAGCGCCAAAAGCAGGGTGCCAAAGAGCGAAGCGCCGACACCCCACAGAATTGCGGCGCGACGGCCGACATAATCGGACACATCGCCGAAGCCGACCAGAACGGCAGCTACGACGATAGGATAGATGGCGAAGACCCCGGTCGTAACCGTGTGGGTGAGATGCCACTCCTCGGCAAACAGCGGATAGGTCATCGCCGGCGCAGCGCTGGTCCACAAGGTGTGCGCGACCACGCCGGCCGCAACCCAGAAGCTTGTGCATTGCCCAAGCTCGTAAGGAGCGGAGTTCCGCCGGGTATAGCAGCCGGGTTGGTGAGGCCCACAAGCGGCTGGAGACGGAAGGGGACCCTTGATCATCGCTTTACTCCCGGCGCTCCCGGCGTTCCAACTTCAGAGGTTCGAGCCGCCATCGACGCGGATGATATCGCCGGTGATCCATCGGGCATCTTCGGATGCCAGGAAGGCGATAACGCCGCCGATGTCGTCGGGCTGCGCGAGGCGCTTCAGTGCCTGAATGCCCAGCGCGACGTCGCGGCCCGCGTCTGCCTTGGTGAAGTTCAACATGTCCGTCTCGACGACGCCGGGCGCGACGGCATTGACGCGGATACCACGCGCGCCAAGCATCGAGGCGAAATGCTTCACCAGGGTGTCGACGGCACCCTTGGTTGCCGCATATGCGGGTTCCGTTCCAACAACGGCGCGCGCCGCGAGCGATGAGAGGAAAACGATGCTGCTTCCCTTGCACATGATCGGAAGCAGCTGCTGCACAAGAAAGAATGGTGCGCGTACGTTGACTGCGAACAGCCTGTCGAAATCCTCGACCGTCGTTTCCTCGATGGTCGCCGCTTTCAGGATCCCTGCATTGGCGACAAGGATGTCGAGGCGATCTCCGACAATACTGCGGACCTGCCTGGCAAGCTTGCCGGCGCCGTCCGCGGCGGCAAGGTCCGTCGCTATGGCATCCGCTCGGCCGCCGGCTGCGGCGATCTCTGCGACAACATCGTCGGCTTCCTTCGCGCCGCGGCCGTAATGCACGAGAACCTGGGCGCCGGCGGCGGCAAGCGCGAGTGCGCTGGCGCGTCCGATGCCGCGCGAACCGCCGGTAACGAGCGCAGTTTTGCCGGTCAGAGTAGCCATGATCGTCGTCCTTCGTCGTTGCCGCGGCGGCTAAGTGACCGCTTCGATCCTCACACGCCTCGGCGCTCGTGCTCCGACAGGAACATCGAGACATGACGGACGAAGAGTTCGGGATACTGGTACTGCGAGCCGTGATTGGCGTCGGGGTAGAGGATGAGTTGGGCGTTCGGCAGGTGCTGCTGCAGGATGAACGAGTTCACCGAGTAGATGATCACGTCATTGCCACCGTTCACGACCAGCGTCGGCTGTCGAATCGACTTGAGGTAGTCGTACGCCCTATCGAACTGAATGCCCCATTTACCCAAGGCTTCAAGTTGGGCGGGTGCCACTTTTTCATTGACCTCGGGGTCCCGGTTCTCCTTGCGCAGTCGGAACCGCTTGAGGAAGTCGCGGCCAGCCGCCTGGCTTGCCTCCGACCTGGTGAAATGGACGGCGAGCCAGAGGTGGTCAGGTTCTTCGTAGCTTGCGCCGAAAATCTGCTGCGCTTCGGGCGTCAGGTTTGCCATACCTTCGCCCCCGCGTGGTCCGGTCCCGACAAGGACCAACTTGCGAACGAGGCCCGGCGCCTGGCCGGCGATCTCCTGAGCAACGAGGCCACCGATGGAGAAACCCAGCACGTCGACCTTCGAAAGACCCAGCGCTCGAATGAAGGCGATGGCGTTAGCGGCCATACCCTCGATCGAAGTTGGCACCTGCCCTGAACTGCTGGCGATGCCGGCATTATTGAACAGGATGACTTCGCGCTCGTTCGCGAGTCCGTCGGTCACCGCCGGATCCCAATGGTCCATGGTGCCGGTGAAGTGCTGGTTGAAGACGAGCGGCACGCCGCCGGCCTTGCCGAATCGGCGATAGGCGAAGCGGATGCCGTTCGCTTCGACGAACTGCGTCGGCGCGGTCTGGTGGGTGTGAACCATCTGGTCGGGCCTTTTCACTCAGTGGGTACCGCATCCGGTAGGAGCGCCAGGGCTGCTCTCGCGCAATCGATGTCGTTCTGCACCTTGGGCGCTCCGCTCACCCCGATCGCCCCGACAACCTCGCCGTTCACCTTGATGGGAAACCCGCCACCCCACGCCGCTACACGCGCAAGCGTGGGGATGCCGGCCAAAAGCGACGGGTCGCTCTGGATAAAGTTGAAAAAAAGTCCTGAGTGGAGACGCCGAATAGAGCGGTGTAGGCCTTCTTCTGCGCAATCTCGATGGTAGGCATCGAGGCCCCATCCATCCGGCTAAAGGCCTTGAGATTGCCGCCGTCATCGAGGATCGCCACGTTCTCGCTAACGCCAAGTTCTCTGGCTTTTGCCACTGCTGCATCCACCATTTTCTGTGCCAACTCAGAAGAGATGCTGTGTTTCTTCACAACGTTAGCCATTGGGGTCACTCCTCACTTGATATGCACTGCATATGCACTGCGCGTTGATCGGGTGTAGGTCGCAATGAATCGACTCTCTTGCGTATCCCTGGTGGTTGTCGGTGGTCATGATCGGGCTCCGAAGATCTGAAGATGAAAATCCCGGTAGCATCAGCTTGCCGCGAGCGATCACATGGCGGTTTTGCCGCCGTTGACCCTGATGATCTGGCCGGTGACGAAGGACGCCTTGTCTGAAGCGAGGAACACGATCGCGTCGGCTATCTCTTCCGGCTTCGCACCGCGCTTAAGCGGTATGACAGCATAGAACGCCGCCTTTTTGTCGGGCGTCGCGGTCAGACGATCGAGCATCGCGGTCTCGGTCGGACCAGGCGCGACGGCATTGACGCGCACGCCCGAAGGAGCGGCTTCGAGAGCGGCGGATTTCGTGAGACCTTCCACCGCGTGCTTGCTTGCGGTGTAGAGCGCGAGATTCGCCGCACCGCGCTCGCCCATGGTCGAAGAAATATTGATGATGCTGCCTGAGCCTTGCGACTGCATGACCCGCAGCTCGTGCTTCAAGCTGAGGAGCGTGCCGAGCACATTGGTGTCGAACATCCCTGCATAGTTTTCGGACGTCTGCTCGGTCAGCGGGCCTGGTTTTCCTTCGGTGCCGGCATTGTTGACCGCGACATCCAGGCGGCCGAAGCGCGCGACAGTCTGTTCGACAAGGTCGCGCACGTCGTCTTCGTGGCGCACGTCCGCCGGAATGAAAGCGGCTTCAACGCCGAGGCTGCGAAGCTCGGCTTCGAGTGCCCTGCCCTCGGCCTCGCGGCGGCCGGACGCAACGACCGTTGCGCCTTCTTTGGCAAAGGCAAATGCCGTGGCACGACCGATGCCGGTCAGAGCGCCGGTAATGAGGATAACAGGAGCGCCCATAGCGGTTGTCCTCTGAATCGTGTTGTTGACCTGAAACGTATTCGAGGCCGTGGCTTTCGGGCGCGGAGCAAGCTTCAGCGCCCGGATATGGTCAGTTGGCGCTGTGTCCGCCGTCGACGTTGAGGACGTGGCCGGTGATGAACCTGCCTTCGTCCGAACCGAGGAACACGATGCCGTCGGCGACCTCCTCGGAGAGGACGAGCCGACCGAGCGGAACCTGGGTCACCAGGGCCGCCTTGTTCTCCGCCGTGCCAGTAAATCGGGTCAGCATGCCGGTGTCCGTGGGGCCAGGCCCGACGGCGTTCACGCGAATCACCCAGGCAGAGGCAGCCAAGGAAGCAGCGCGGCGGGCGGCTCAACCCGCCAAGCCGACCTTCGCTCTAGGGTTTCTCACGGGGAAAGAGATAGATTGGTTGCCTGAAGCGCTGCGCATCCTTCACGATGAACTGCCCAATATAGAGGTCACGGTCTCAAGTCAGAATTCCCCGGACCTCGCTGACGCCTTAATGCGGGGCAGGCTCGACGCCGCGTTCATGCGGCCGGAACAGCCGGCGGACGAGCTGGTTTACAGGCGTGTGATTACGGAGCCGTTCGTCGTCATATTCCCCAGCGACCACCGCCTTGCTGTGCGCGACGCCGTCGAACTGCGAGAGATTGTCGGCGAGACATTCATCATACCATCGAAGACGGCTCCGACCTCGCGCGTTGTGATCGAGGACTACCTGAAGCGGTCCGGCCTGGATATCATTTCGGATCACGAGGTGGACAACATTACCCATGCGGTGTCCTTGATCGCGTCGACCGGCGCCGTAGCGCTGCTGCCCGCCTACCCACGTAATCTTCTTCCCTGGTCGGTGACCAGCCGTCCGCTGGAGGGTGAAGCGCCAACGATTGATCTGGTCCTCGGTTACAACAAGGCAAACACCTCGCCTATTCTCAAGCTGCTCCTCTCCAGAATTGATGACTTGACCGCGCAAATATCCAGCAAGGCGCGCCGAACGAGTGGACCGGGATCGGCCGCAGCGAAGCGATAACGCGAGTGCAGACTGGGGCGGTGGACCACGGCAGATCTTTGATCCCAGACCACGAACGTCCACTTTGCGCGCCAACAGCGGCCGTTCCATAAGCGCGCTCGTTCGGCGAACGTCAAAATAACCAGCCGATCGCTGACGATCCATCAATGCTCCGCCGTCTCTTTTCCTGCGATCGGATTGCGCGTCAACGTTCCATAAGGTCAAGCATTCCTCGGAACCTCCTCCCTGACACACGCCATCACCGCCGTTCGCCCTGGTGGTCATGCTGAATGCAATTGGTTGCGCGGTGATTTGAACCTACGAACCCACAAAGGCCCGCGAATTCTGCTTGACGACCTGCCAGAGTATTTATATGATTGAGTAAGCACTCATTATTGGCGAGAAATGGCGCGCCCTCTCAGCGAAGAAAAGCGGACCGCAATCCTCGAGGCGACTGCCGAAGTGGTGGCCATGCTCGGCGTGAGCGCTCCGACCGCGAAGATTGCCAAGGAAGCAGGCGTGGCGGAAGGCACGCTATTTACTTACTTCGCCAACAAGGACGAACTGCTGAACCGGTTATATCTGGAACTCAAGATGGACCTTCGCGACGCCATGATGACCGGCTACCCTGCCGGCAAGAGCCTCATCGTCCGCAATCGCCACGTTTGGGATCGCTTCATCGGTTGGGGTTTGGCGCATCCCTTGAAGCGGAGAGCGATGAGGCAACTGGCGGTGTCGGACCGCATCACCGAAGAAAGCAAGAAGCTGGTCGGGGACGCATTCGGGGAATTCGACGACATGATGCGTGAGTGCGCGGCCGGTGGTGCAATGAGGCTCCAGCCTCCGTCATTCGTGTCGGCGATTATGAGTGCGATCGGCGATACGACGATGGATTTCATCATGCGCGAGCCGGCGCAGGCAAAGCGCTACACAAAGGCAGGGTTCGACGCGTTCTGGAATGCAGTCGCTGGATGATTTTTTGTCCCGTTAATGAGCGCGTACTCGCTCATCTACTCGCGAGAAAGGAAACACCATGGAATACGCAACGCTCGGCAATACAGGTCTCCTGGTCTCGAAACTCTGCTTCGGAACCATGACGTTCGGGGACGGCAGAGGAATCTTCGAGGCCATCAGCGCCGTAGGCCAGGCCGGGGCCGACGAACTGCTCAAGACGTCAATTGACGACGGGATCAACTTCTTTGATACAGCTGACAATTACACGGAGGGCGAAAGCGAAAAGATTCTCGGGCAATCACTGAAGAACCTTAATATCGCGCGGAAGGATGTGGTGATCGCGACGAAGGTCTATAGCCGCGTCGGCCCAGGGCGAAATGACATCGGCGCTTCTCGCGGCCACATTATGGACGCCGTAGAGGCCAGTCTCTGCCGCTTGCAGACCGACCATATCGATCTGTACCAGATTCATGGCAACGATGCCGTGACCCCTGTCGAAGAGACGCTTCGCGCTCTCGACACCTTGGTGCAACAAGGAAAAGTCCGCTACATCGGCTGCTCCAACTGGCAGGCATGGAAGATTGCCAAAACCCTCAGCATCTCCGAGTTCAAGGACCTGGCCCGGTTCGACACGCTTCAGGCTTATTACTCGATCGCCGGCCGCGATCTCGAACGGGAAATCGTTCCCCTGCTGCAATCCGAAAAGGTCGGCCTGCTCGTATGGAGTCCGCTTGCCGGTGGCTTGCTGTCCGGCAAGTACAGCCGGATGGACCAGAAGCCCGCAGATTCGCGCCGCACTAACTACGACTTTCCGATCGTGGACAAGGAGCGGGCCTGGAAGATCCTCGACGTGATGGCTCCGATCGCGAAAGCACATGGCTGTAGTCCTGCACGTCTCTCGATCGCATGGCTCTTGGCCAAGCCTGTAGTAACCTCGGTCATCATTGGCGCGAAGCGCCTCGACCAGCTTCAGGATAATCTCGCGGCGGCTGAACTCATACTCACCCAAGACGAGCTTAGGCAGTTGGATGAGGTCAGCGTGCTTCCCGCTGAATATCCGGGGTGGGTGCTGCCATTCCAGGGAGCCGACCGTCTGGAGCCAGTTGATCGCTGGGGGCGTTTCCAAGAAGCGAAAAAGCCGCACTGATCACGGCCGTAAACGCTGTTCACAGATCCGCACAGCCATCTGGCCGGCATCCTGTCATTGGCGACAAAAGCCAAAAGGCCGCTCAACGAGAGCGGCCTTGAGGTCGGCTATATGAAATTGGTTGCAGGGACACGCAACACCTGATTCTTGCGATTGGTTGAACAGGCGATTCCCTAGCTCGCCGCATAGCAATGCTTACTATGGTTCGAATCCCTCCACGTCCTACATCCCGCCGAGTCAGCGAAATAGCGCGATATTCTGCGGCGCAGCCGCGAAGGGGTCGGAGTGACGTCACGTTGGTCACCGACGCAACGGCGGCGTTCGGCTCGGAGGGGATGAAAACGACTGCGTCGAACGCCGCGATATTCACAGATGCCACCGAAGCATTGATGTCGCGGCTCCCCACTCGGAACGGTTAAGCGCCGCCTCCCCGAGCCGGATTCCAACTGATCAGTCACGGGATGCTGTTTGCGTATGAACGGCCGCTTTGCGCGGCGGGTTCGCGGAGTAGGCGATGCCGACCTGCCAACGGGAAACTTAGATGAATGACGCCCCGAGTCGGCGTCCATACGCTGCGATTTCGTTGCCTGCCGCGCGCCGGGTCGCATCATATGCGGCAAGCGCAGTAGCGAGGTCGTCCGCCTGAGCAAGCGCATAGCTCAGCGCAAGCGCGTCGCCGGCTGCCTTGGAAACCCCCATCGCCGTGTGGGGGCGAACAACGAAGGCGGCATCGCCAAGCAATGCAATGCGTTTGGTCACCATCATCGGCGCGGCATAGTCGAATATTGCCTGGATGAAAGGCGATCTTTCAGCAGAGACGGCAGTGGCAAATTGCGGTGGAAGAGTTTCTTCGGCAACCCTGACCAGGTCATCGCGCGCCGCATCCGGCATGGCACCTGCTGGGAGCGAGTACTGATGGACATGTCCAGAGGCGTCAGTTAACGCGCGCGCGAGCGAGCCATCCGCATCCGACAGTGTCCGATACCAAACCCAATTGTATCGACGACGGCCTACCTCAAGAGAGCCATCAGGACCGGCTACCAGATATCCAAGTATGTGGGACCGATGCATATTGAAGAATGCAAAGCGCTCGCGCAGTGTTTCTGCTGCTGAGTTCGGCAAGTCCACCTCCGGGTAAAGACCGCGCCACGCCGCGTAGCCTGCGTATACCGGCGCAGCAGCATCACCCGCGACTGCCTTGCGCACAATCGACCCGACGCCGTCGACGCCAATCACGAGGTCGGCCTCTACGGTAATGCCGTCCGAAAACGTCAAATAGGCCGCGCCGCCATGCTCGCTGGCAGACACGATCTCCCGCCCCTGCAGATAGTTTCGGTCAGGGAGCCGCTCACGGAAGCTTCGGAACAAGATGTCCCATGAGATTTGCATCTGCGGCGTTTCATGACGCTCAACGATCTGACCACCCTGGTCGAGAAAAATTCGCTCGCGTGCCACAACCCCAATTCGCGCGACATGCTCGCAGCCGACGGCTCTCAGGATCGCAAATATCTCACGCTGGCCGACGAGACCCGCGCCACGGCCTTCCAAACCGTGCTTCGACCGCTCGAAGACCGTCACCTCGTGACCCGCGGCATGAAGAAGGGCTGCCGCGAAGAGGCCACCGAGCGAGCCACCAGCGATTACGATTTTGAGCGAGCGCATTGGAGCGAACTGCCTATTCGGTGAAGTCGCGTTTCGTTTTGGCAGAAAGCGGGACGTTTACATGCTCCGTGCCCCGGCAGGCTGAGAATCTCACCGAGGATCAGCGATGGCGTTAATGTCCAACGGCTCGTTCGCACTGTCGAGAAACTCGACAGTGGTGAACCACAAATCGGTATTACCGACGTTTTCAAGATCATGGATCTTGTATTCACCTGTGCCGTACACGAAGTGACGCGTGTCGCCCGCCGCGTAGGTCGCCTCGATAACGGAGCCATCCTGCGTATGCGACCGGGCCCGGCCAGCCGTGACGGCAGTCCAGAAATAGTCGAGCACATGCCGATGAAACCCGATCCGCTCACCCGGAGCGAGCCGAATTTCCCAGACGCGCACGCGATCGGTTTCAGACAAAAGCCGAGTGCCGACTCGACCGTTGAGTTGATTTACCTCGAACTCCTCGCGAATGGTGCTGGGCCAGGCTGGCGCAACCTCCTCAATCACGTTAGCGGTCATTCAATGTCCTCCTTGGTCCTAAGTTGTCTATTGAAAGCTCTATTCGATACCCAGTCCGGTCTGTGCGCGAACATGCTGCGCACCGAATGATGCGCGGACTAGAGCGGCAGCGGTGCTGCGATCCAGCACCGACACGGCCCAAGACACCGCGAACGCGAGCGGCACGGAGACCAGCGCCGGATTGTCGTAGGGAAATGGCGCAGGCCCAAGCTCGAGGGTCGCTGTCCACACTCCGGGACTGAGAGCGACGAGGCCCACCGAACTGAGCAAACCTGCGAGCGATCCACTTACTGCTCCCCTGGTCGTCAGATCCGGCCAGACGATCGACAGGAGGATAACCGGAAAGTTGGCGCTCGCTGCGATCGCAAACACCAGTCCGACCATGAATGCGATATTCTGGTTCTCGAACACGACGCCGAGGCCCATCGAGAGAAGGCTGATCGCAACGACGGCGGCCTTCGACACGAGCACTTCCTCGTGCTCGCTCGCACGGCCTCTGCGGATCACCCGGGCGTAGAGATCGTGGCTGGCAGCGGATGCACCAGCAAGCGTCAAGCCGGATACGACGGCAAGAATGGTCGCAAACGCGACTGCCGAAATAAATCCAAGCAGGAGTGACCCGCCGACCGCATCTGCCAGGTGCAGGGCAACCATGTTGACGCCCCCTGTCAGCTCACCCCCGGCATCACTGAACTGGGGATTCGCCGAGACCAACGCAATGGCGCCGAAGCCGAGAACGAACAGCAGACTGTAGAACACTGATATGAATCCGGTCGCGACCAGCACCGATGTGCGGGCGTCGCGCGCATTGCGCACTGTGAAGAAGCGCATGAGTATGTGCGGAAGTCCGGCGGTGCCGAAAATCAGGGCGAGCCCAAGCGACATCGCCGATATCGGATCCTTGACGAGACCGCCCGGCGCCATGATCGCGGCAGCCTTCGGGTGCAACGTCACCGCCTCCCGAAACAGCGCCTCCAGGCTGAACCCGAAATGCCATAGAATGAGGAACGACATCAGGGCAGAGCCAGACATGAGGAGTACAGCCTTGATGATCTGCACCCATGTCGTGGCGAGCATGCCTCCGAACGTTACGTACACCATCATCAGCACGCCCACGATGCCGACCGCATAGGCATAGGGCAGCCCGAATAACAACTGGATCAGCTTGCCTGCGCCCACCATCTGGGCAATCAAGTAGAAGACGACGATCACAAGCGTATTCACTCCCGCAATCGCCCTGACGGGGATTTCGGACAATCGATAGGCCACTACGTCGGCAAAGGTATAGCGGCCGAGATTGCGAAGCGGCTCCGCGATCAGGAACAGAATCATTGGGAAGCCGACCAGGAAGCCGATGGCATAGATCATGCCGTCATAGCCCGAGGTGTAGACGAGCGCGGTAACCCCCAGGAAAGTCGCGGCCGAAGTGTAGTCGCCGGCAATCGCGAGCCCGTTCTGGAATCCCTTAAGACCACCTCCCGCGGCATAAAAATCCTTCGCCGTACTCGTGCCTTGCCTCGCGGCCCAAAAGGTTACGCCGAGACTGACGGCGACGAAGCCCAGGAACATGAGGATCGCCGTGACGTTCAACGACTGCCTCGTACCGACCGCGGACGCCAGTACATCCGCACTCGCCGGATCAGACAGAAGGGCGAAAGCGGTTGCGAGCAGTGCACCGCAGGTCTGTCGCGAGATCATTGTATTTCCTCCAGAAGACGTTGGCTGAGATGATCGAAGCGGGAGTTCGCCCGCCCGACGTAGACGGCTGTCAGCACGAACCCGAGCGCGATGAGTCCCACGCCGACCAGAAATCCCCAGGTGATGACCGTTCCGTTCCACAGCGGAAGTCCGAGCAATCTCGGCCAGAACGCGATGGTGAGGATGTAGCTGAAGTAGGCAGCAGCCATGCCGATCGACATGCCGGCGCCGAAGCGTGTGCGCTCGTTCGCGAGTTGCCTGAACGCAGGAAGATCTGGGATCTGTTGCGGGTCCATTGGTGTTCCTTCCTCTCTGCATGAGGCCGCTCAGGCGGCGATTCCGGTTGCTATGGCCGTTTCGGCCATCACGGCTTCAGGGGTGCGATGCCGTTCTGCCATCGCCCGTTCTTCGGGGGTGGCGATCTGCGCCTGCATGTATGAGCCGAGGTGGCGGGCGCGCCTGACGACGGCCGCCCCGAAAGGAATTCGCGCCAACTCGAACTGTGCGAGCGCAGCCTGCAGATTGGTCGGATGTGTCTGCAATGCATCGACCAATGCCATCGTATCGGCCGCGGCCTTGGTCACTCCCATGCCAACATGAGGTCTTGCCACGAAAGCGGCATCCCCGAGGATCACCGTTCTCGCTCCGAACACCATACGGGGCGTCTCGAGGTCGAGGATCGCCTGTATGAACGGTTGCGACGTCAGCCGAACGACCTCAGCGAACTGGGGCGCGAGCAATCGCTCTGCATCGCGACGCATGGCTGCGAATATCTCGGCTCTAATCTTTGTCGGGGGGATCGACAGCTCGTGTCGAACGCCGTCCAAATCCGTAAGCATGTCAGCCAACCGATGATCGGCATCGGCGGGGCGGTACCATACGAAATTAAATCGGCGCTGACCGACGCCCATTTCTTCGTTGGCCCCGGCAACGGGATAGCCGAGCATCTGCTCGCCGGGCGGCAAGCTGAAGGCGAACCAATCGCATAGTTCGGCGCGTACCCGCGGTGACAGGTCCTGCTCGTTAACAAGCCCGCGCCACGCGACATATCCGGCATAGACAGGGCGAACGTTGGGCGCGCACTGCGCCCGCACCGTGGAGAAGATTCCATCTGCGCCAATCAGCAGATCTCCCGAGGCCTGCGTGCCATCGGCGAACCGCGCGACAACCCGATCGCTATGTTCCGTCACTTCGACGAGGTTCTGGCCGTGGTGATAGCAATTCGCCGGAATCGCCTCCTTCAACATACCGTACAGGCGGCCCCATGACGTGAGAACCTGGGGCAGCGCGAGTTCGCCAGCGACCCGCCCATCGCGGTCCAATACGCGCCGACCGGGCACGCTGACCCCCAAGGCCGCCGCTGCAGTATCGATGCCGGCCCTGGCCAACACATCGAATAGTTCCCCATGCGTAACGATACCTGCGCCTCGGCCGGCCAATTCCGCACCGATGCGCTCATACACGTCCACCCGCCACCCCGCCCGCCGCAACAGCAAGGCGGCGAAAAGGCCGGCCATCGAACCGCCAATCACCACCGCTTTTGGCTTAGTATGTACCTTCCCGCGACCATCGCTCATGAGAGTTCCTCCCTTTCGGCCGTTCGCCGAATCCGATCGAGGTGCGCCTTATTTATCGATTGATCAATTATGGCGATGTCATTGTGCTAAGTCAACGGTTATTTATCAATTGATAAATAAGATAGAAGAACTGCCCCTTTCTGACCAACGAGGCCCTCTCTTGGAGCAGATCCGTTGCTTGGATCGATTGAGCAAAGCGAGGCGATTGGATGTACAAAGGCTGAAAGCGTCCACTCCAACCGAAGAAGCAGTCGTGAAACCATCCGCCAAAGCCCGTCCGCGAAGAGCAACCAGAGGGCCACCGCGACTCGATCCGACCCAACGCGAGGCCATCATCACCCGAGAAGCTGTTGCGTTTTTCGCTGAATGCGGGTTCGAAGGGCAAACCCGCGAACTCGCGAAGCGGCTGCGGATCACCCAACCCCTGCTCTACCGATACTTTCCCACCAAGGAAGCGCTCATCGAGCGCGTCTATCAGGAAGTCTTCGTCGGCCGCTGGAAGGCGTCCTGGGGAAAACTCATCACGGACCGTGCCGAACCATTAAAGTCAAGGCTGACCCAATTCTATCGCGAGTATGCGGAGGCAATCCTCACTTACGAGTGGATCCGCCTGTTCATGTTCGCGGGGCTCAAGGATCTCGGATTGAATGCTCGCTACCTAAAAATGTTACGCGAACGCGTCTTTGAGAAGGTGATCGTAGAGATCCGAGCTGAATACGGCCGTCCTCCTATCGCCCAACTTCCAATCACTGTTTTGGAAATTGAGATGGTGTGGAGTCTTCACGCGGCGATTTTCTACTTGGGGGTTCGCCAGTTCATCTACGGGATGCCTCTGGAAGCAGACGTGAGCTCGATCATCGACGCCAAGGTAACGACCTTTCTCAGCGGCATCCGGTGCATCCTGCCGGCGAAATCGCGAGTTTGATTTGGCCGGCTTAAGCGTCCATCGCGCTTGACCGGCCGACGCCCGCTTCGGGGCCCGCACTGAAACGCTCGACGAAGGCACTTGCAGAGCACGCAGATTCTTCCCGGCTCTGCGCTGGTGTCTAGCCGACAAGCAAATAACAAAGCGAATAGCCCGGACTTTCCACTGCTAGCACTTCGCTGACGTCGAAGGGCCGCTTTGCGCCATAAGCATAGGTATGCTTGGCTATTTCTGAACGAGGGTTAGTTCCTGGACCTTTGGATCTCCTCAGAATTCGGCGTGTGCGCGTGCCGAGAATATAGAAATCGGCCCCCGATCAGCGTTGTAGGAGGGATTGTCGACCAACTGATAGTCGAACGTCAGCTTGCTCCATTTAACGCGGCGCTTCAGCAGAAGGAGGTTCGTTGCAGTTGCTT
This sequence comes from Bradyrhizobium sp. LTSPM299, assembly GCF_000938235.1. Taxonomy (NCBI): domain Bacteria; kingdom Pseudomonadati; phylum Pseudomonadota; class Alphaproteobacteria; order Hyphomicrobiales; family Nitrobacteraceae; genus Bradyrhizobium; species Bradyrhizobium sp. LTSPM299. Next base: position 41,630 of record NZ_JYMU01000063.1, on the reverse strand, counting down.
GTTGCCTTCACGCCGGCAAACCTCGCGTCCACCCAGGCTTCAATATCGGCTTTGGCCGCGGCCAACACACCCTCGTGGCTGGCGTCGGAATAGGTTTGATAAGATACGGAGTTACCGACTCGGCAGAGATCGCGGGCTACTGCGTCCGTTGCTTGCGGTGGTACCGTTCGATCGCTGGTTCCTTGTATAAGCAGCGTTGGCGCTGCGATCCGCAGCTGACCTGGCTCGTTGGCCGCCGTGGCCTTCAGCAAGTGACCAAGATCAGGCTGAGTAACAAATTGGCGGCTGGGAATCGACTCAGCCCAATAGCCAAAAGCGAGCGCTTCATCAATGCACCCCTCCCATGTGTCCCGTAGATGCCCGATTGCTTGTGGCGTCAGGATCCGCTCCAGAGCGATCTCAGGATAGTAAGCTGCGTAGGATTGAAGCACATAAGTGACGAAGGGAAGAATAGGAGACGGGTGCGACCCAGTCACAACTTCCTGCACAAGCTCGCCTATATGCGACGCCGGTGCCATCGCGACGTTTCCAAGAAGCGTGAACTCGGGCGCATAATCAGGTCCGATTGCTGCTGTAAATAGATCAGCATGCCCCCCTTGCGAATGCCCCATCACCACGTACCGCGTTCCGATGGCTAGATCGATCTCGCGCGCGGCACGCATGATATCGATCGCGCTTCGTCCTTCTCCTGAACCGACGAGATATGCGGGCGTTCCTTCCGCACCAATCCCTTGATAATCGGTTGCGACGACGACGTAGCCGCGCTTTACGAAGGCGTCCAACATCGCCTGGGTGATGGCGAGATACCTGTGCTCAGGCCCATCCAAAGTATCGTTGGACGGCGCACACCGAAGTGCAAGGCCGGTCGTGCCATGCGTCCAGGCGATCAGCGGCCAGCCGGCGGCAGGCGGGTTGCCCGACGGGATCGCCACCGTACCGGAGACGGTCACATCTGAATCGTCAGGCCTTCTCGAATGGTAGAGGACACGATAATTTCGCGCCGCACTAGGTAACGCTGCGGCCGTGTTGAATGGACGAGCCCAGATTAAAGCGCCTGGCGCAGCGGCTGGCCCGACCGCAGGAGGTGAAATGTCGCGAGACATATCTTCGCTACCCGGCGCCGCGCCCGCCCGGTATAAAGACGCCAACCCGACTATCAAAACGCAGGATAGCATGCCAACAGGAAATAATGCTCGCGACAAAGAATATCTCCTCAAACTTAAATTCGCACTCCTCGCTACCTAGCGGCGACAACTCGTCGCCGTCTCTCGGCACGCACGGCCACGCGATCATCAGGCTGACAACCATTCAGGTTTGCTCGAGCCGCGCGGGACGAGTACGGTCCGGAAAGAGCCGGGTGTCCGAGACATGACCACCTGGTCGGTAAGCCCTTGATACGTGCCTAACGGTGTCTCTGCGGTGAAGAGATCGGGAACCACGTATTTGTGTTCTTCAGTTGAGCCGGCGGTAGCCTGAGCGTACGCCTTGTCGAAGATGCCAAGCGAAAGTAGCCACAACACGGTTCTGGTAAGAGATACGACGACTCGATAGCTTCCCCCCTCTACCTCGCGCCGGCGCAGGGCCGCGAGGACGCCGATCGTGCCGAGCCAGCCCACCACGTTATCGCAGATAGGGACAATTGGCGGTTGTTTCGGCTTGGAGGGGGTTCCTTCGATACAGAACAGGCCCGATACTGCCGCGCCGATCTCATCGAAGCCGAGACGGTTCGACCAAGGGCCTTTCTCCCCGTGGAGAACGACACTTGCGTGGATCAGTCCGGGCTTTTTTTCGCATAGCTCCTCGGCGTCGAGGCCGTTCCGCTCCAGAAAACCTGGACGCTTGTTGGCGAAGAACACGTCGGCATCCTTTAGCAGGCGATTGAACGTGGCACGATCTTCCTTTGAGCTATCCAGGATTGTGGAACGCATGCCGACCTGCACGTCCCAGAAAAAGGCCTCCACTTCCGTGTCATTGGGCCGCCAGATGTTGAGAACATCGGCACCGTAGAAAGCGAGATCTCTGCCGATGGCCCCTCCCGCGATCACGTGCCCCATTCCGAACGCGCGAATGCCCTCTAGGGGACTCTGTCCACCCTTGCCGAGCGGCATCGGCTCGCTTTCTCCAATCTTTTCCAACGTAATCAATGGCATTCTGGAGAGGACCTCTGTGTATTGGCCCTCCCTGCGAAATTCATCGTTGGTACGCACCATGGCCATGACAATGCCGGCCTCTGCCGCAGCACTCTCCAGGTCCTCCGCGCACCACTTCAGAATGGCGTTCTGAATGGATTCGGGGCTGTCACTGCACCTGAGTAGGTTCAGGGTACGCGTGCGCAACCTTGGATAAAAATCTAGAGGGACGATGTGACGCCCATCCCGGGTTTCACGAAACAACGGCAACGCCATGAACGGGTTGCCTGCATCCGCGCCCATTGCCGGAGGACGTCCGTTGATCGTTTCCCATTCCCGCTCAAAAAAGCCGCAGAAGCGCCGGAGAGCTTTTCGCACGTCCACCGCGATATCCTGTCCTTCACCAGTTCGGGATCTCCAGAGCGAGGCAGCGGCAATGGCCTTGGCGGCCAAGCCGATCGCAGCCATTGCGCCAAACCGGAAGCTGCTTGGAATAATCGGATCGCGGCCGAAGAAGGAGAGTTTGCCTCCACAGTCGGCGGTTACCATTCCAACGTCTTTAAGCACCTGCTCCACGCCGCCATGCAGGTCGAAATCCGGAGAACTCTCGGGCTTGCTCAGTTTAGATTGAAGGGTTTCGGTCAACAGATCTGGTGCGCAAGACATTTGCTGTGTCCTTTTCAAGTGACTTATGAAGTCTGATCGGACTTGGCACGTAACTCGAGAAGCCCCAGCAGGACCTCGTCTCTTTGCGCGGCCAACTCGTCGATCGAGCGCGAGCCCACTTCCTCGTGCAGACCGTCGATGAGCTTTTTCTGGACTTCGGGCGTCAGCTCGGGCGACCCGAGAACCTTCCACCATGCCGTGACCGGACCGGTGAACTGCGCAAAGAAATGTTCGATGCCGCCCATTCCCCCGCCAAGGTGGTTGAGAAGCACTTGACCCATGACGCCCCAGCGCAGTCCAGGTCCCCAGCATAACGCAGCGTCAACATCGGCAACGCTGACAACTCCCTCAGCAACGAGGTAATACACCTCCCGCGCCAAGGCAGCCTGGAGGCGATTGGCAACGTGACCGGGCACTTCCTTATGAAGGCGAACGGTACGTTTTCCGAGCCCAGTGTAGAATTCTGAAGCGCGTCGGATGGTGTCTCCGGAGGTCTTTGCTCCGCCTACGATCTCCACTAGCGGGATAATGTGGGGCGGATTGAAGGGGTGACCGATGACGCATCGCTCGGGATGAGATGAACAACCCAATTGGATCTCACTCATGGTGAGACCGGAGGAGCTCGACGCAACAATGACGTCGGGGGGCAGGAGTTCATCGAGTTGTCCATAGAGCTTTTTTTTGAAGTCGATTCGCTCCGGACCGTTCTCCTGCACAAAGTCGGCTCGCTCCACGGCCGTCGGCAGATCAGACGTGAATTCCAAATTCGCCTGAGATGCGCCCGGCGACAGCCCCAATCTCGAGAGCGCCGGCCACGCTTCCTCGATAAATTTCTTCAGCGACGCTTCCGCGTTCGGCGCCACGTCTGTCGCGACCACCTCCAAGCCCTTTGCCAGAAACAGCGCGGCCCAGCTCGCGCCGATAACGCCTGTACCGATGATGGCCACGCGGTTAACTGATCTTGCCATTGAAATCCGTCCTGTGATTGTTGGTGATGATTCCGGCACTCTAGAGGCCGCTAACCAAACGCGCTGAACCCTGAATTTGACTTTCCGTCGCGATGAAAGCGTCCACGCGCGCAAGCTACATCGGATCAGCAATCGGTCGCGGTGAAGCCCGCCAAATCTCTGCTAATTCTTGCGAACGATGGCGCTCGCCATTGATGCTTGGCGGAAAGACGGAAGGATCATCTTTTGCACACCGCAGGCGCTTCGACCGCTTCGCGACCGCACCAAACCAAGGCAGCGACGGATCTGGACCAACGTGCCGACGCACCCGCGTTACGCGTGTGAAAGATGTTTGTCTGCGTAAACGGATTGCTTGAATGTTTTCGCGCAGTCTGTTTTGTTGCCTACGAATAGACGGGTAGCTCCGCGTACGCGATTCCCGTCAAGTTGCCCTGTGCAACCAGCAATGTCTTCATGTTCGTTCCATCAAGGTCCGCGCTGTAGACTGAGCCGGCGAAATCAGTCACGAACATCCGTTCACCCTTCAGGTCCAGCGCCAGACCGATTCCCTCCATCAGATGGGTGAAGAGAATCTCGGGCTGCTTGCGATTCCCGGGCGCGGCATCCATGGGCGCTCGATTGACAGAGTTGCCGCGCGGTGGATCTCCGCGGTCGGTCCAGTACATGATCCGGTTTTTTGGATCGAGGTCGAGATCGATAGGTTCCGGCAGGCCCTCGAAAAGAACCTCGATATCTTCACGAGATGCCGGGCCTTGGCCTTTCGGAATTTCCAGATTGGCCCGAAATATTCGGCCTTCGCCCGCGTTGTCATTGCCTTTTTGGGTCCAGTAGAGCCTCCCGCCTTCAACATCCAGAGCGATGCCTACGCACCATCTTCTGGTATCACGCCGGTCGGCTTCGCCGTAGCCGGTTTGCACGAGCGTTTCGATATTTGAGCCATCGAGATTTGAACGCATGACTCGCATGCCTTCGCGATCGCACCAGTAGAGTTTACCGTTCTTCTTGTCGAGTTGGAGCTGCTTCGGGGTAAATGTACCACCCGGAGGAATGATGATCGTGATATTCCCACCATCGAGATCGGAACGCTCGATCGAGCCATCGTTCGCGCTGGGATTGCCCATGTTGGTCCAGTAGATGTGGTCAGCCGCAACATCAACGACTACGCCGTCCGGTAGTTTTCGACCCTCATTGACGATAACCTTCAGGTCCGAGCCGTCGGGGTTCGCCGAAAATATGCGCCCGCCGCCGAGATCGAGAAAAAACAGTCGTCCGGCGGTATGCTTAGTTCCAGATTGCGCCCTCATATTACAGCTCCAGCAGTTGCTGCTTCCAAATGCCCTTTGGATGCAGAAAGTTGACGACCAGTACGTCCGCCCGCGTGACGCGTCATTCGAGAAAACTCCGTCACCCGCGGCGACTGTCATGCAATCTGGTGGAACACACGAATAAATCCCGCCAAAGCTTCCCAAATCCATGCGAACAGTGAGATTGAGCGAGCTGTCAGTGCCTTCGATGGGACTTCGTCGTACTTTCTTTGCATTTTGCGAGAATTTGCTTTTTTGGCAGCATTACCTCGGAAGGACCAAAGATCGGAAGGTTACGCAGCAACGCCTTCAAATCGCTGATCAGAGTTGACCTGACTCTCCCCCAAACGATGAACATCGCGCCAGCCGGGGGAAATCCTCAGCAGATCCCAGCGAGGTCGCCTTCGAGTAGCCGTTTCGCATATTGAAGATCGGCGGTCTCGAAGCCTTCCTCGAATCGACGATATACCGACAGCAGTCGCTCGCGGGCTTCGATGGTCCGACCTTGTTGATGCCACAACCGAGCGAGGCTACTTGTGGCACGCAGTTCCCAGGACAATGCGCCTTGCCGACGTGCCCAGTCGATGGATTTTTGCACGCAACTCTCTGCCTCAGAGATGTCCGTCGTCGCACTCTGCTGGAGAAGTTCGCCCCTTATGCGCAGCAGTTCGGCAACCGCCCATCGCCCTCCGGCACGCTCAGCGTGAGTAACGGCCTCGTCGATAGTCGCAAGTCCTTCAGCCGTATCGCCCGCAAGGCCGAATGCTTCTGCGAGCTCGCCAAGCGTTTCCAAGTATCGTACGTCGGATCTTAACTCTCGAAGCTCGATTAACGTAGTGCGCAGAAGCCGCAAGCCATTTTCGATATCCCCGCGCTTGACCCGTATCACCGCCTCGTAGCTCCGGCCCCAGCTCTGCCAGAGAACGAGACCATGTGTTGACGAATCGTGGAGCAACCTCGCCACCGCGCGCTCCGCCGAGACCAGATCACCAACGTAGAGGCTAACTTGGCAAAGTGACCCAGCTAAGACAATGCAGCGCGACACGGCATGATCGAGCGCCTCGGCTTCCACGGCGGCCATGTGCGCGGTGCTCATCGCCTGATCGGGAAACCCCTGCATCCATAGAACGCGAGCAAGCATGGCGCGGGAGAGGACTCGTTGGTCGAACCGAAATCGATTTATGTCCGAACGGGGAGAGACAGCTACATATCGATTGAGTACGCGATCGAGGCAATGACGAGCTTTGTGCTGATCGCCCAGCCAGTGCAACGACCAGCCTATCATACGGTCGCCTATCAAGAGATTGGCTGGGTCGTCAGTGCTCTTGGCAACGTCGCAAAATTGTCGAGCCAGCGTTTCCGCAATCTCATATTCGCCAGCCGTCTGCCGATAGCCCCAAAACCCCATTAATGTTCGCAATCGATGCTCAGTGTCCTCCAGCGTCTCAGCAATCCGAAGGGCGTTTGTCCAAGCCTCGCCGGTCTCAGGCTGGACACCCCTAGTATACATCAGCGACGCCGCAAGTGCTTCGAAGAGAAGCATCTCGCGACGCGTGTACCGCCTACCGACGCCAAGATTGCCTATTGCCTTTTCCATCCAGAAGCGACATTCGGTCAACAACGACATGCCAAGCCAAATAACCCCTGAGGCCGCTGCCAACTCAACTCCAAGCGACTTATCCCCGCCGGGCTCAAATGACCAGGTGAGCGCGGCGCGAATATTGTCAATCTCAGGTGCGAACGCAGAAGCCTTGTCACTCGAATCTGAATCGGACAAAACTGCTTCTAGCAAATCTCGATAGTAGACCGCGTGATTGCGGCGAAGTGCATCTGCTTCACCGCTCTCAACGAGCTTTGTCATAGCGTAGGCTCGCGTGGTTTCTAGCAGTCGGAATCGAGCATCTCGATCGCCCAAATCTGCTGCGACAAGGGACTTAATGACCAAATTCGCGACTGCATCCGCAATGTTCGGCCCACTTGTATTCGCGGCTGTGGCGACAGCACTTGCTGCTTCATGCGTAAAGCCGCCGGCGAAGACCGCGAGGTGCCGGAAGACCGTCTGCTCTTCTTGGCTTAACAGCTGGTGGCTCCAGTCAAGCGCCGCCGCGATGGTTTGATGTCGAGAGTGATCCCCGCGGCGGCCACGTGTCAAAATGCGTAAGCGATCGTCAAGGCCCGCCACAAGTCCGTGGATCCCAAATGCATCGACTCGGGCAGCCGCGAACTCGATTGCGAGCGGAATCCCGTCTAGTTCGCGACAGATATGGGCTACGCTTGCAGCGTTCTCATCTGTCACCTTGAAATCGTTGACCGTCGCCGCGGCGCATTCGGCGAAGAGTTGTACCGCAGGAAACCTGAGAGCCTCGTTAGCGCTGAGCCCGGCGGACTGCGTGGGGCTCTCCAGCGGAGGCAGGCGATGCACTTGCTCTCCTTCTAGGCGGAGGGGCTCGCGGCTAGTAGCTAGAATGCGAACCGCGTGTGCCCCCTTCAAGACTTCGGTCGCCATGGTTGCGGCAGCGTCAATCACATGCTCGCAGTTGTCGAGCACGAGTAACATCTGCTTGTCGCGCAAAGAGGCAATCAGGCTAGGGAGCGGATCGTCGGATCTAACCTCGCGACCCAACGCGGAAGCCAATGCTGTTGGAACCAGGCGAGGTTCGGCAATCCGCGCGAGATCAATCAACCATGCCCCGTGCGCATAAGAAAATAAAGTTTCCTCGGCCACGTCGAGAGCGACGGCGGTTTTGCCGATGCCACCCGATCCGACGATGGTGAGCAGGCGCTGCATCGACAGTTGCTGCGCCAGGTTGTCGATAATCTCGCGCCGGCCGATCAAGCGAGTCAATTTGACCGGCAGATTGTGCCGGGATGCCGTCGCAAAGTCCATCGCTGGTAGTCCAGACTCGTCGGAGATCGTCACGGGCGCTACGAACCGATAGCCTCGACCTGGAACATTCAAGAGATAGCGGGCCCCCCCACGCCCGTCGCCCAGAACTCGACGCAAACCTGCGACATGGACTTTGAGATTCCCCTCTTCAACAACCGTGTTTGGCCAGACACGCGCGATCAGCGCGTGTTTGCTGAGTAGCTCGCCAGGGCGTTCGACGAGGGCAATCAGAATATCGAGCGCACGACCACCAATACGGAGCGACTTCTCGGCGTCGAGCAGCAACCGTTGTCTGGGAAACAGCCGAAAAGTACCGAACGAGATTACACGATCGGCCGAGTTAATGTCAGCCACGTTAATGCTCTTACAGGACCAAGTTGAGGGGAATTCATTGTTACGAGTAAGAATGGTCAAAGCAATAAGTGCAACGTGGCGGACTTAGCAACGGCAGGAGGACGCCTGCGGCGACTGCTCTGCACTACCAATGGACTGCACGTTGTCGAGCCGGCACGTGCCGGCAAGAACCAGCGTGCGGCCTAACACTATCGATCCGCCTAGGCCTACGCGCCTATTTCTCGTAGATCGTCCTATGAAGTGAGAGAACTGGGGAGCGACGTGAATCGAGCCACGGGTTCCGGCGTTGCCATTCGCGGACGACTGGAGCGACGAAATAGTACCCCCTGTTTGCTACATTGACAAAATATCGACTACCGGCGATTCCATCGCGGAGTGCTCTGCGTAAGGCTGACACGTGAACCGTAAGGTTCGCCTGTACCACGAATGTGTTTGGCCAGACTCTGGCCATGAGTTCGTCTTTGCTGACCAAGTCGCCGGCTCGTTCGACCAGGGCAATTAGAATATCTAGAGCCCGACCGCCGAGACGAACTGGTTCGTCCCCTGACAATAAGAGCCTTTGCCTCGGAAGCAGCCGAAAAGAGCCGAATAAGAACGCGTCCTCACCCGAGGGAGTTTCTCGCGCTGGGTATCGGTCGATACCGGGCATTGCCTGCGGCAACTCAAAATCGGCAAAGTCGCGTTTTGTTCCTTCTAGATTCGTCTCGGGGAAGGTGGCCATGTCCTTGCCTCGTTCATGCTGCCACTGCTCGGTACCCTAAGGGCTGCAATTCAGCTTTAAGCCGCTTCGGACCCTGCGTCGAATTAAGAGAGGTTAAGCGCGGTTAATTACGCCGTGCTGCCTCCCAAGATACGACTTTGGCTGGCCTTTCTACCGCTGCGACATATCCTCCCATCCCAGATGTGCTTCCGCTCCTCGGTTTGGCTGCCCTCCGCGCGGCAGCAGCCAGCGAGTTATTTGACTTGAATTGAAATGGCCTCATTGCGCGCAAGCAACGCGCGAAACACCCATTGCACGGCTTCGTCAATTTTTGCCGCAGCGATTTCAACAGCAGCATTGGCGCACCGCTCATATCGATCGGCGCGAGCATGGAGCTTGTCCGTTTGCCGCATCGCTTTCCACTCGACTACCTGAACGCTTGTTTCAAGTTTCTCTTCCTCAATCCATCGATGAAGGTCAGCGCGGGCTGCCGCAATCTTGGCCCGGCTATGCTCGATTAGCTTCTCCATTTCAAGGAGTTGCTCGTGCCATTCCGGTTCTGTAGCCGCCATCCCGTCTTCCACCGTGGTGCCAAAACGATCGCAGGCCGTCATTACGATCGAAAGGTTGAGACGGAGGTCTTCTTGGAATTGATCAGTATTTCCGTTCATAGTCCGTCCGCTCCCTTGCCATTTCACATCGTTGATCGATACTACACCGCTGCAAACAGCTGAAGCAAAACCCGCCAAAATTTGCAAAATACCTAATAGGGATTGTGCTCAGAGTTGAGCTCTTAGCTCGTGAATACAGAAAATCCTCCGCTCAAGTGCGCTGGGATAACGGCTGAACTGACGATCGCGAAACTGGAACGTCAATAAGCTGCTCAGGTCGATAAGGTCGGTGGAATGGCCAAAAATGTTTTCTCATCCTCTCGGTGTCTGCTTCGTCGAAAACCCGCAAGACGATCTTGATCTGAGAGGAAACACCCGATGTGAGGTCGCGCACAGCCCTTACTCTCACGCCTGCCGACGGCGATTCTTGAACGCGACTTATGGGGGAAATTCAATTGGAAGCTGAACGACTGGCAGGCGCCGCGCCGCAGAGCACATAGAGCCTCACAAGTCTAAACACGGAAGGTCAGCACCGAGGGCCAGACTCTAGCGAGAGTATCTCGCGCGAATCTCCGCCAACATCTTTTGATCTCCATAGGAGTAGTACAGTTGAATCGGAGGTCCGACGATGTTTGCAGGCACAGAGCCGAAGCCACTACCTATTGTCTAATGAGAGCTTTTTTCAACTCGTCGGCGCAAAGCGGACATTGCCAAAATATCGACATTCGGCTAGGGGTCAGAGACGACGGTTCGGCGATGTCCACGCCCCGTCCGTCCGAGGCCCTCGCGGCTAGGCTCATCAGTCGGAGCCTCGGAACGGATGGAGGTTTAATCGATCAACGGCGATTGGCGGGGCACCACAGCTCAGCTGACCATTCCCACGAACTGTCCGAGGTCGTTATGGAGCAGAAGCCCACCCTCGGAAATAGCCATATTGTCTCGCCGACGGCTTTGGACGCCGATGTGCGCTCCCTCGCCACGAAGTCCACCCGCTCTCCCCAAGGCCAGAGCCTGTGCTTCGGTCCCTTTCGTTTGCTCGTGGCACAGCGACTGCTGCTGGAAGGCGATCGGCCGGTACGCCTCGGCAGCCGGGCTCTGGATATCCTGATCGCGCTGGTGGAGCGCCCGGGCCAGTCGGTTACTAAGCACGAGCTTATGGCCCTTGTCTGGCCAGACACTGTTGTCGAGGAGGGGAATCTCAAAGTCCATGTCGCGGGTCTGCGTCGAGTTCTGGGCGACGGGCGCGGTGGGACGCGTTATCTCATCAGCGTTCCGGGTCGAGGCTACCGCTTCGTAGCGCACGTGGCGTTGGTAGACGAGCCTCAACGTCCAGCGTACCTTGCGACATCCAACGAGCAGCACAATCTGCCGGCCCAGCTGACCCGCCTGATCGGCCGGCACGAGATCATTGACAGCCTGATCGAGCGACTGTCGATACAGCGTCTGCTTACCATCGTCGGACCGGGTGGCATCGGCAAGACCGCCGTCGCGCTCGTTATAGCCGAGCGGCTGATCGGCACCTACGAGCACGGGGTCTGGCTGATCGATCTAGCGCCGATTACCGACCCTCACCTCGTGCCGACGGCGTTGGCCGCGGCTCTGAAGCTTGAGATTCGGTCTGAAAACCCGCTTCCCAGTCTGATTGTCGCCCTGCGGGACAAACAGATGCTGCTTTTGCTTGATAATTGCGAGCACGTCATCGAGGCCGCGGCCGCACTCGCTACCGGGATATTGAAGGGGTCGCGCGGCGTGCAAATCCTCGCGACCAGCCGCGAAGCCTTGCGCGTCGAAGGTGAACGCACATACCGTCTCTCCGGGCTAGAGAGCCCACCCGCCTCAGGGCGCCTCAGCGCTGCCGAGGTATTCAATTTTCCGGCTACTCAACTCTTTGTCGAGCGGGCCGCCGCCGCGGCGAACGAATTCGAACTAAACGACGGCGATGCGCCGAGCGTCGCTGAGATCTGTCGGGACCTTGATGGTATTCCGCTGGCGATCGAGTTCGCTGCCGCACGCGTCGGCGCTTTCGGCGTCCAGCGTATTGCGGCGCTCTTGCAGGATCGGCTGCGACTTTTGACTGGCGGCCATCGTACGGCTCTCCCGCGGCATCGAACGATCAAGGCCGCGCTCGACTGGAGTTACCAGCTCCTCGATGAGGAAGAGAAAACGCTCTTCAGACGCTTGGCGATCTTCGTGGGAGGCTTCACCCTGGAGGCTTCCGGTACGGCCGCGGGCGCTGACGGAGTGGCGCCGGAGATCGCGGATCGCATCGCGAGCCTTGTGATGAAGTCGCTTGTGGTCGCCGAGATGGTCGGCGAACACGTCCGCTTCCGTCTGCTCGAGACGACGCGGGCTTATGCCCTAGCAATGCTCCAGCAGAGCGGCGAGGACGATATACTCAGCCGACGTCACGCAATCTACTACCGTGGTCTGGTGGAAGGGACGAGCCGCGTCTCAGCGCGAATTGGCCTCTCGGCGGCGTTAGCGCCCGAACTCGCCAACATTCGCGCCGCGCTAAGATGGGCGTTTGCGCCGGAGGGCGACGGATCCATCGGAGTTGCGCTGGCCGCCGCCTCGGCGACGATCTGGTTCGAGATGTCGTTGCTGGCGGAATGCCGGACTTGGATGGAAAAAGCTGTCGACCGCCTTGACGCCGCGGACCGGGGAACGCGCCTTGAAATGGTGCTGCAAACGTCGCTCGGCTTCTCGCTGATGTTCACGGAGGGGGTTAGCGACAGAGCACATGCTGCGCTCTCAAAGGCGAGAGAGCTTGCCGAAAGCGTCGGCGACCCGGAGTATCAATTGCGAGCAATCAGCGGCTTGGCCAGTTTCTGCCATCGCCGCGAAGACTTCCAGGGCGCGCTTGCTCTTGGTCGCCGAGCGGAGGCGATCGTGATGGGCGACCCCGATCCGGTGAATCTCTCCACCGCGGAATGGTTGCTCTGCGTATCGCTCAGTTTCCTTGGCGAGCACGCCGAGGCGCTGGTCTACAGTCGAAGGGCGCAGCAGCGGGCGACACCCGAGGTACGGCGTGCTCATCTCGTGCGCTCCGGTATGGACCATTCGTTCTATGTCCGCTGCGTCGAGGCGCACTCGCTTTGGACACTAGGGTGGCTCGATCAATCGGCCAAAGCCGCTCGGGAACTCGTGGCCGATGCTCAAACCGGGGCCCATCCTCTCTCGGTGTGCATGGCGCTCAGCTGGTGTGGATGCATGATTCCTCTCCGGCTCGGAGACATGGAAACCGCGGAACGCTGCATCGCCTGGCTCAAGGATTGCGCCGAAAAGCAGGCTTCAAGCAACTTCTTTGCAAACGGTCTCGGATTCGAAGGGCTGTTGTTCGCGGCGCGAGGCGATCTGTCGGCGGCAGAGCGGCAGTTGCGTGCCTCTCTCGACGGGTGCACGGATCTGCAGCACACGTTTTTTCTGAGCGGTCTAGCTCAGGTTCTAGCGATGATGCGGCGGCTTGATGAAGGCCTTGCCGCGGCCGACCAGGCACTGCAGCGTGCCGAGCGGGCCAACGCATTCTGGTGGATGCCCGAAGCGATACGGATCAAGGGGGAAGTCCTGCTGTCCTCGGATACTCCGGACACAGGCGCGGCGGAAGCCTATCTGCGCCGGTCCTTGGACGTGGCTCGCCGTCACGGCGCCCTATCTTGGGAATTGCGCACTTCGATGATGCTTGGTCGGCTGCGCCATTCTCAAGGCCGCACCCGCGAGGGCCGGGAGCTTCTGAGTACAGTCTATGCCCGATTTTCGGAAGGCTTCGATACCGTCGATCTTAGATGCGCTCGGCGGCACCTCGATGAGTGGACTTAGGCTATCCGGAGCGACGCCGCTGGGCAGGACGAATCCCATCATGCGGAGCCACTAAAAAATAGATCGACGATGACTGCTTGCCAAAAGCCCGTCCGATCGCCTTTTGGCGACTCTCCGCGCTTCCAGCGAAGCCCATAACTCCGTTTTCTCTGCCGCAGTAAACCCTCTATGAAAATTTGTGAACCATCAAACCACACTCCATCTCTCATTCAAGATAAAGAGTTGCGTCGACCGGTTGAGGCCACCTCCATTATCGGACTAATGCACCACAGCAAACCAACGCGCATGAATCAAATTACTCGACGACTCTTCGAGGTGACGTCGCCAGGGATTGCGCGCTCGCGTCGCCAACTGGCCGGACTTCGACCGAAGGCCCGTCTGAACAGCCTGCATAGATGTGCGTGATCCGAAAAGCCTACGCTCAAGGCTATTTCGCTCAGTGGTTCCGCACTGGTCATCATCAGGTGGCAGGCTTTCTCCAGACGCCTTCTCACCACGTAGGCATGTGGCGACTCGCCGACGGCCAGTTTGAACTTCCGTGAGAAGTGCGCCGGGCTCCGACGCGCGACGGCACTGAGATCCCGGATGTGAATGGTAAGGTGTAAATTGCCGTCAATGTAGGCTCGCACGCGAACGATCTGCCAAGCCGCCAGACCGCCGGTTGTGGAACCGGTGGCGCCCGAACAGCGCTCGATCTCCGCTTGCAGGATGTGCGATGCCGTGGCCAGCGACGCCTTGGCCGCATCCCGATCACGCTCCAGCTCTCGCCTTGCAGTTTCAAGCAGCCTGGCCAGGCTGTTCGCAACCATGTGAAACTGTTGATCGGCTGCAAAGGAAGATTCCAGTGCGGTGGTTTGAAGTCCTTCCATGATCAATTCCCTCGACGAACTGGCAAGCCACGGTGGTTCAGGACGGGTATTGGCGCTGGCCGCTCTGCGCGTTAATCGCGAGCGTTACGAGTTCATCGCGACGCAGGTAGACGATCAGTGCATTGACACTGAGTGTAGGTGCCGAACGCATTTGACGATGCAGAAATTGTCCTTCCTACAGACGTTGTGCTAATCTTCAATTTTGACACGCGGTGTTGCAGAAGGCGGAACGCCCTTGGACCTTGGCGACGTGCGCACATTTCTGGCAGTGGCGGACGCCGGTGGTGTTTCCCCTGCCGCACGCAGGCTGGGCGTATCGAAGTCAATCGTAAGCCGACGGTTCGCGCGCCTCGAACAAGCGCTCGGTGTTCAACTTCTATCGATGCGGCCACGATGTTCGGTGACTGAAGATCATCGGTAGTCGCGTGCTGAGTGCGAAGGTGAGGATGCGCATAAGATTCGCTACGACGAGTTGGTCGACAACTTGCCTTGGCGCGTCCGGCGCGACAGATAATCTCTCTCATTCGCGAATATTTTCCACTGCATCGTTCACGGAATTACCTTGTCCGAGTCAGGCAAGGGTAGGGCGTCCGATCTACTCCCTACAAAACTTGGCGTGGGCCGCCCCTCGATAGCGGTTAGCGGAGCCGCGTCCATCCACGAATGTCGACGCCATGTCTCTTTTAGACTCCGACGCTGCTTATCAACTTCGACGAGACCGGGCATAATCTCTGGGCGATTTTCGCCTATATCGAGCTTCATCGTAAATTTCTCACGGGGGTGCTGCGTCTTGCTATATTCAATTCTCCTTGGGACCAAGCTAAGTTCGCCAACGTTCAACAAATTGTTGCAAAGGATACTCCTGACCGCGGGACTCCAACGAAGCCGCTCGCGCACGAGAGCTCCTCTGTTCTGACGTTATGCCGGTTTGATCGCCTCGGCACGCAAGGCCGAACACGGGGTGTCGGGAGACATCGCCGCGACCGCAATTTGGTGGCCGGACCGAGATTTGCATCTCTTTGTTACGCTTCATTTTTGGGCAGGGATGACGCGATGTATGTTGGTCATGGCTAAACACGCGGACAATGAAGCCGCTATCAGCGCACCCGGCTTCCCTCCCAATCCGGGTCCGCATGCGGTCGGTCTGCATCTGCCGCAACGGACCGACCGCATTTTCTGAAAGGTCAAACTCTTCACCGGATTTGAGAAAATCGACTATCACCCGGGCCGATCGAACTAGCCGCTTCATTTATCGGAATAATCGACGCCTACGCGATCCGGCCGAGCATGGCGAACTTTTTTGGTTACTTCAAACGCCAGACTCCAAGGCAGATAAAGCATGAGCGAGAATTCAGATCCGTTTCGAGCCGAGGTTCTCCTAAGCCTTTCGATGATTGCAGGAGCCTTGGGCCATCTGAATGAACTCGTCGACGAAAAGACTGTTACAATAGAACAAGAATTGCGAGAGCGCGTTGCTGAAAGCGAGAAGCTCATCGATCAAATCCGAGCCGAAACGCGAACTGCCCAAGATGAGTTGAAGCGGCTAATGGAAGAAGAACGATTCGAGACCAGTGAGATAGTTGCCGAATGGAAGGCAACCCGCCGGACAAGCAAGCTGCATGCCCGAGCCGACCGGTGCGAACGGTTCGCGACCACCGCCATTGAAATCGCCGTTTTAGCGATGGAGGAAGCGAAACGGGCAGTGTTATGCGCGTTGCTCACCCGTAAAGAGACAATTTCAATCCAGATCAGAAGGAGCGGAGACAGTCCGTCCTGAGCGATCGATCCGCGGGAATCCGATGGCCGTTGCGGGATGATCTGGCGGCGCTGGCATCAGTATGAGTGCTAGGCTGCGGGTATCAGCTTTAGTCGATCCCAAATTCCCTGCATCGCAACCACACCGTGACTTCCGACTGCAGTGAATGATCGGACGCGCGGGGGTAGGCACCCACACGACGCTTGAGATCGGCGAACGTACGGTAGCGGCCTTCGGCACGAATTTGCTCAAGTCGGCCGCCGGCCCGACCGAGATTCGGGTCGGGTGGCGCGCCAACTGGATCAGGCTGCCATAATGCCGTAGTCTTCATCCGCTCGATCAAAACGCGCCTCATATGACGGCAGAATAAGTCTCGACCAAATTCGCGTTCCTCAAAGGGGCGGATGATCGATCGAGACCTCGGGATTGCTGATCGGCTCTATTCGTGGCCAACATCGACGTTGCTCCGGACATCGCCAAAAGGGATCTGGCATTGCAGGTGAAGCTAAACGAGACATCTTTTTTCCAACGCGCAGTCTTGCAGCTATGTCTGGGCAGCGGCGGTCTCATATTACTGACCTTCATTTGTTTCCGGGCCGGACTAAACGTTCCTACGGTCGGCTTCGCCTACTTGATCCTTGTCGCACTGCTGTGCGTGATGGGCAGTTTCGCTGTGTCGGTAGTTCTCTCCTTCGTTGCGGTCGCCTGTCTGAACTACTTCTTTGCTCCGCCGCTCTACACTCTCCGCGTGGACGCTCCAGAAGATGTCGTCGCGATAGTCGCTTTTTTGACGACCTCGATCATCGTTACCAGTCTCTCAGCGAGGGTGCGAAGGATAGCGGAACAGGCTCAGGCGTCTAACAAAGCGCTCGTTGACACAATTCCAGCGATGGTCTGGATCGCGGCTCCCGACGGCTCGCGCGACTTCAATAGTCAACGTTGGCTAGATTTCACAGGCTTATCCCCTGGAGAGGCAACCGGCAAAAGTTGGGTTGCGACTTTTTTCGCCGAAGACCGTCCAGCCGTGATGGAAAAGTGGCAGTTGGCGGTAACGACCGGGAAGCCGTTCGAAGTCGAGGCACGTGCCCGCGGAGCTAACGGACAATACCGTTGGTTCCTGGTCCGGGCTGAGCCGCTACGCGACGAGCGGGGTACCATTGTCAAGTGGTATGGAACAAGCACCGACATTGAAGACCGCAAACGTGCGATCGAAGCGTTGCGCGAAAGCGAGGAGCAATGGAGGGAGGTCTTTGAGCACAATCCGGTTATGTACTTTATGATTGACCCGGCCGGCACGGTCCTTTCAGTGAACACTTTCGGGGCAGCACAACTCGGCTATGCGGTCAACGAACTAATCGGACAATCTGTTCTCAATGTTTTTTTTGAAGAAGATCGTGCAGCCGTCCAGAGGAACGTGGCAGTCTGCTTGGAAACGCTTGGCGTTTCGCATGGCTGGGAAATCCGAAAGGCCCGGAAAGACGGTAGGGTGCTTTGGGTTCGCGAAAATGCCAAAGCGGTACGCCGGTCCGACAACCAATTAATCGTCCTGATCGCATGCGAGGATATCACCGATTCCAAGAAAACCGAGGATGCTCTCCGCCTGAGCGAGGCCTACATGGCGCACGCGCAGGAATTAACCCGCGTCGGGAGCTGGGCGTATAAACCTCCTGACATATGTGAGCATTGGTCAGCGGAGATGTTTCGCATCCTGGGCTTTGATCCCGAAAAGGGATACCCAAATAATGAAGAGGCTGCATCACGTGTTCATCCCGAAGACCGCCAGCGAGCAGATGAAGCGCTCGCCGGGCTCTTCGAACATGGTCAAGTATTTAATACAAAGTATCGGTATATTCTACCTGACGGTCAGCTTCGCGTAATACGGGATTTCGGCACGCCCATTTTCGAAAATGGGGTCATCTCACGCTTTGTTGGCGCCTGTTTGGACATCACCGAACAGGATAGACTAACCGAAGAGTTGAGACTGAAGGAAAGCGAGCTTCAGACCCTTATCAACTCGATACCCGCCTACATCGGCTCCGCCGAGCCTGACGGGAAAGTTGATTTCATCAGTGATCCCTGGCTGAAGTACCTTGGCGTTACGAAGGAGGACTGGGTCGGCCCCGGCTGGAAGTCCATTTTACACCCCGACGACTTTGAACGAAATGTCAACGGCTGGTTGGCCGCCCTAGCTGCTGGCCAGCCTTTCGTGAGCGACGCGCGTTATCGTCGGGCGGACGGAGAATTCGTTTGGTTCAACAGCCACACGGAGCCGCGACGCGACGAAACTGGACGAATCGTCAAATGGTATGGAACGCACTTCAATATTGATGACCGCAAGCGGGCTGAGGAGGCTTTACGGCTGAGCGAGGCCTATATGGCGCATGCGCAACAACTCGCCGGATTCGGAAGCTGGGCCTACAAGAGCAGCCACGTCGGCGGTTACTGGGATGTTTGCGAACATTGGTCCCCTGAGATGTGGCGCATAGCCGGCTTCGATCCCTCCGAGGGATATCCTCCGAGCGAATTGATTTTTTCGCGCATACACCCCGAAGACCTTCAACCCATGATCGATGCGAATGCTCAGGTGATCAATGACGATCGGCCACTGAATATCAAGTACCGGTATTTTCACGCAGATGGTCAACTTCGAATTTTACATAGTTTTGGAACTCTCCTTCGCGAAGACGGAGTAGCGACACGGTTTGTTGGCGCCACCATAGACATTACAGATCAGGAGCAGCGGCTTGAGGCATTGAGACAAAGCGAGCTATACCTTGCTGAAGGCCAGCGACTTGCTCACCAGGGAAGCTGGTCGTTCAACCCCGCCGGATATTATGACTTTTGGTCCGAAGAGCTGTTCCGGGTCTATGGTTTCGACCCGGCGCGGGGCGCCCCCACGCTTGAGCAGTATTTGAGTGCTGTTCACCCCGAAGACCGCGAATTCATGTCGCGAACTATACAAGAAATGCTCGCTCAGGGTTTGGGCTGCGATTTAACGAAGCGCATTGTACGACCGGATGGCGAAGTCCGGTACATTCGTTGTGTCGGTGTTCCCGTCCTAAATAAGGGAATTTTGAAGAGCATTTTTGGCACCGCGATAGATGTGACCGAGCAAGAACACCTGACTCAGGAGCTCCAACGCCGCGAGGCGTACCTTGCAGAGGCGCAAAAGCTCAGTCGCACGGGGAGTTTCGGATGGAACGTTGCCAGCGGGGAGATCTTTTGGTCGGAGGAAACATTCCGGATTTTTGAGTACGATAAATCTGTGACTCCCTCATTGGAACTAGTCTTGCAACGAACTCATCCAGAAGATCGTGCTGTCGTTCGGAAGTTTCATGAACGCGTGAGGGATGAAGGCAAGGACTGGGATTTTGAACATAGATTGCTGACGCCGGATGGCTCGACTAAGTATGTCCATGCGGTGGCTCGTGCTGCAAAAAATGCTTTGGGTGCATTGGAATTTGTTGGTGCGGTGATGGACATTACTGCAGCTAGGCGAGCGGATGAAGAACTTCATCAGACCCGAACGCAGCTTACTCATTTTGCACGTCTGACGACTTTGGGAGAACTGACCGCTTCGATCGCACACGAAGTCAATCAGCCACTGTCTGGGGTAATAAACAGCGCAAACGCCGGCGTACGGTGGCTCGATAGCCAGCCTCCCGATATCCATAGGGCTAGACAATCCATCGATCGTATCATCAGAGACGCGGGACGAGCCAGCGAGGTTGTGGGCCGAGTGCGCGATCTTGCTAAGAAGACTCCTCCTCGCAAGGGTTGGCTAAACATAAACAAAACGGTCGAAGAGATCATTTCGTTGACGCGTCAGGAAGTTAGAAAGAATCACGTGTGGCTCAAAACTCAGCTCTCGGATGACGTCCCCCTAATTTTTGCGGACCGAATTCAGTTGCAGCAGGTTATCCTCAATTTGATGATAAACGCAGTAGAGGCGTTGACCGCAGTTCCTGACGCCGAGCGAGTATTGCAAATAACCACGACAGCCGGTCCCTCTGGCGACGTGAGCTTAACCGTGGGTGATTCCGGCCCCGGGCTGGACCAGGAGAAACTCGAAGAGATCTTCGGCGCTTTCTACACGACGAAGCCCGACGGCATGGGCATGGGGCTCGCAGTCAGCCGCTCGATCATTGAGGCCCACGGCGGCAGGCTATGGGCAAACACAAACGAGCCCCGCGGGGCGATCTTTCAATTCACCTTGCCGAAAGATCAGGGGGAGAACTTGTGACCAAAATGTAATACTGTCTCCCAAAGCAGATGGTCGGCGAGAAGACCCCTTTGGACGGCGGCGGCGGGACCGGCATCAAGCGGGACTTTCGATCCTCGATTTGAGGGGTCATATATGACGGTTGGTTTTGGGTCATGAGCGAGGACCAAGCTATCGTAGTCGTGATCGACGACGACGTCTCCATTCGCGAATCGGTGGAGGACCTCCTTCGCTCGGTCGGTTTGGAGGTGAAATCTTTCGCGACGAGCCGCGAATTCCTGCAACAGAAGCTTCCCGATGCGCCAGGCTGTATCGTGCTGGACGTCAGATTGCCGGGAGGAAGTGGACTGGAATTTCAGAAGACCTTGTTGAATTCCAAAATTCAGCTTCCGATTATATTTATCAGCGGTCATAGCGACGTTCCGACATCGGTACGGGCGATGAAATCCGGCGCCATCGAATTCCTGACCAAACCACTACGCGAACAGGAGCTGCTAGATGCGGTTCATGTCGGGATCGAGCGCGATCGCGTCCGGCGCCAGAAAGCCAAGATTGTGGCCGAGCTTCGGGGGCGCCTCGACTGTCTGACGCCGCGTGAACAAGAGGTGTTGTTGCTTGTAATCACCGGGCATCCCAATAAGGCGATCGCAACGCGGCTTGGATTGAGCGAAATGACTGTAAAAGTCCATCGCAGCCAGATCATGCGAAAGATGCGGGCAAAATCGCAGATTGAATTGGTGCGTATGGCAGACAAGCTGGGGATTTCCCCGTCTATTCCTGAAGAGCTAAACTAAAGTAGCGCGCGACTACTCCAACGGTCTAGTCGGCTCCTCCAGGAAGGCCGCTTGGGTAGCCTCTTTCGTCCGAACTAATCCGTCTTATGCGGAGTGGCTTCGACCTTGAGCTTGATGCAAGCTCCGAACTTGCTAGTTATGGGGGTTCTGAGTGCTCAAGAAACCCATGATCTCGATCGTCGATGACGACCCATCGGCTCGCGAAAGCCTTGTGGATCTCGTTAAAAGCATGGGCTTCTCCGCAGAGGCATTCCAGAGTGCGGAAGAATTTCTACAATCTGGTCTACTACGCGACACGTCCTGTTTGATCGCGGACGTGCAGATGCCAGGCATTACCGGGCTCGAACTGCATACCAGCATAGTCAGGTCGGACAGCGCAATTCCGACGATCCTGATCACCGCCTTTCCCAATGAGAAAGATCGCGCGGCGGCGCGCCGGTCCGGCGTGACCTCCTATTTGGTCAAGCCGTTCGACGACAAAGATTTGCTCGCAAGCATCCGATCGGCTCTCGCTTCGCCGGATGATGGAGGCAGACAATCATGACCCTATCCGCACCAACAAACGATCGGCATCATGATGATCTGCCCTCTCCCTCACCAGATAGTCCAGATCAGCGACAAATACATTCGGAAGTTACCTACAGCGAAATTGCAGCCATTGATCTACACATGTCGTCTACATCCTCCAAGCCGGTTGACGGATCAGCGACGCGTGTAATTTCGTTCGGACCGTTCTCCCTGCTACCTGACCAGCGCCAGTTACTGGAGGTCGACAAGCTTCTCAACATCGGCAGCCGGGCATTCGACATCCTCCTCGCATTGGTCGAGCGCCCGGGAGAGTTGATCAGCAAAGAGGAGCTTATGGCACGGGTATGGCCGAACGTGTACGTCGAACCCGCCAATCTGACAGTCCATGTCGCAGCACTGAGACGGGTGTTGGGAGATGGCCGCGAAGGACATCGGTACCTGGTCAACATTCCTGGACGCGGCTATCGGTTCGTCGCCCCGGTTTCACTCGAGGACCGACAATCACCTCGACAGCCGCAACAACTGGTTCAAAGGCATTCACATAATCTACCGAACCAGATTACGAGGTTGGTCGGGCGTGCCGACACCGCTCGGGCACTGGCGACATTCCTATCCAGTGATCGCTTGCTGACGATCGTGGGCCCTGGTGGGATCGGAAAGACCTCGATAGCCCTCGCCGTAGCCGATGAGGTGGCCGGCAGTTACGAGCATGGAGTTTGGCTAGTCGACCTGGCCCGTATCAGCGATCCTGAGATGCTTCCAGGTGTTCTCGGGTCCGTGCTGGGGCTTGATACTCCCTCCGGCACCACTTTGCCTGTATTGGCCCAGTCGTTGCGCGGGAGACAGATGCTGCTCGTGTTAGACAATTGCGAACATGCCGCGGAGGCAGCCGCTTCACTGGCGGTGCACATGCTACAAGCATCGTCGGCCGCACGAATCCTTGCGACAAGTCGGGAGCCACTTCGCGCCGAAGGCGAGCGGAGATATCGTTTGCCGTCGTTGGAGGTCCCGCCCGTGTCCGCGCAGCTCACGGCTGCCGAAGCGATGCGTTTCTCAGCGGTTGAACTGTTTGTGGAACGTACGGCTGCAAGACTTGATGGCTTCGAATTAAGCGACCATGACGCACCGGTCGTGGTAGATTTGTGTCGTAAGCTGGACGGCAATCCCCTAGCTATCGAGCTTGCCGTGGGCCGCATTGATACGTTCGGTGTGCACGGCCTGTCGGCGCGTCTGAATGGTGGCCTACGCCTGCTGAGCGGTGGCTACCGAACGGCCCTTCCGCGACATCAGACTTTGCGGGCGATGCTCGACTGGAGCTTCGATTGGCTTCCTGAGTCTGAGCGCTTGGTGCTAAGTCGACTTGCAATTTTTACAGGTGAATTTGTCCTCGACGCGGCGATTGCAGTCGTCTCTAGCGATGACATCGTCGCTGCGGAGGTTGCAGACGCAGTGGTGAGCCTCGTTGCAAAGTCGCTCGTTAACGCGGATATCAGCGGCAAGGAGCCTCAATATCGTCTTCTTGAGATAACCCGCGACTACGCACTTGAAAAACTCCAGGAGAGCTATGAGTTCGGCCTTATCGCTCGCCGTTACGCTGGTTACCTTAGCGGATTGCGCGAAGCGTCCAACCGCTAAAGCGCGTCGAGAGCAAAATACAAGTTCATATCGACGTGGTCCGGGAGCAGGGCGCGCAGCGCGCCTCTAGGAGCAACCAGTCCGCTAAGGTCCGGGCGCCCTGTAGCGCCTACAAGATGCGCCCTCGCGCTTTTCGACGCTCTTTTGCATCACCGTATCGTCTCCACCAGGCGAAAATCGCATCTATGACCGGACGTAACTCCGTTGCCTTGTCGGTGATCGCGTAGTCCACCCGAGGCGGAATCTCTGCGAAAATGGTCCGGATGACCAGCCCATCATCCTCCAACTCGCGCAGTTGCGACGTAAGCATGTGTTGGGTAATGCCCGGTATTGCGCGCTTGAGTTCCCCGAAACGATGGACGCGTTGATTGAGAAGCCAGAGTATCTCCAACTTCCACTTGCCCGAAATCGTTGCGAGCGCCCTTCGCAATTCGCCGCGCGCCTCGACAGGATCGGAGATAGACCTCGGGTCAACGGTCATATCTTTCATACTAACATGCCATAAACCATCCTACTTGTTAAAACTCATCTTAGATGACAGGTCTCATTGAATCCAATCATAAACTCTTGGAGATGAGACATGAATACCGAAACCATCGTGCATCCCAGATTGCATCACCTCGGTCTGACGACAAGCAATCTAGACGCTCTCGTCGCATGGTACCGAAAAGTACTTGGGATGGGGATCGTGCATCGGACCAACGCAGCAGCGGGTGGCAAAGACGTACCAGCCATCAATGCTGCATGGGTGACCAATGATGAGGCCAATCATCGCCTCGCCTTCGTACAACTGCCTGGACTCAACGTCGATCCCGATCGAACGCAGCACCACCGGATACAACATGTTGCTTTCGAATATCGAACGCTCGATGATCTGCTAGGCACCTATACCCGGCTCAAAGGACTTGGAATCGAGCCCGTGTTGTGCACCGACGGTGGTTCGCAGACGGCATTTTACTATGAGGATCCCGATCGTAACAGCGTTGAACTCAACGTCGACAATTATGGTGATTGCTGGACCTCGAGCGAACACATGCGGACGTCGGCGGAGTTCGCAAAAAATCCAATGGGAACCTTTGTCGATCCGGACAAGATGATTGTCGCCCGTAACGCGGGAGCTTTGCCTTACGAACTGCATAGGCGCGCTTGGACTGGCGAGTTCGCACCTTCAACGCCTTATGATCCGCGCGTTCTCCTTTAGGTCGGGCAGACGACAATTCGCGGGTGCCAGCCGGGCAACAAGGAGGGCTTTGTGATGAGTCCTCAGAGGGGAAGCCTCTCCAGAAAGCCGAATTTTGAATGTTGGTCAGGTGTGAGTCTGGATTTCCCTTGCTATCGGTGCCGGAGCGCGGAGCCGATACATGAATGTCAGCAAGGCCGAGAGCCTGCGTCATTGTTGAACTCAAGTGGCGGCGTCTAACCTCTCGCTAACCGCTGCGCTCAGCCGCTTCATCTTCTGGACGTCTCGACAGGAGATTTCGGGGTATGCGGCATAGAAGAACTCGGCTGTAACCTGCGCATTATGGATAAGGTCCATAAGTGTGGGCACGTCTTTGAAACTCGTATACCCCTCCCAAACGCCACCAACAATCTGATCCATCCATGGGGATACGTAGTTCATGAGGTCTTCGACGTAAGGCTTGAAGTCGTCGTCATAGACAATAGTGAACAGAATCCGAGTGTGGTTATCGAACAGGAACAACCGAAAACTTTGAACTGTGCCGATCCGATTCTCCCAGTAGGCTGCCTCGGCCTGAAACTGCGGCAGGCGCTCGCGGAAGATGCGGGCACCATCTGGCGTCACTTTGCCGATGCCGGTGAGTTCCCCTCTCCTCCCGATCCGCAGACCAGGACCGTCGGGCTGAGGGGTCACCTTCTGAGCCATTGCCGTGCGCTCAGTGTCGATCACTTTCGTGGCCATACGATATCTCCTTTGCTTTGATTGGCCGCCATTTCACGACGTAGCTTGCGACTTGTCGCCCGGTGGGAGAAGGATCGAGGAAAACGTCATGCCGGCAGCCTCGTTCGCCCTAAGGGCGCGGGAAAGCAGTTCGTGGGCACGCGGCGTCTTGCGAACGTCAAAGTTAAGTCTGGCCAACCGCAACGCCTCGTCCGAATCGCCGCCTACCGTTAGCCAGAAATCGGCCGCATGATCAGCGAATGCCTCGGGGTGACGAACAACCAACTCGTCGTAACGCGCCGCTGCGTGATCGCACCAATGCCGAGATTCATCGACGCGCCCAGCATCTCTGAGAATGCGCGCGAGTTGCGCGGCGTAATCAGGGTCATCCGAAGACATTGCCAAGGGAAACAAGCGAGCAACCGCGGTAGCGACCTCACCAAGTTCTGCCTCGACCTCGGCAAGATGACCTTGCGCTTGTGCGTAAGTCGGCACGCGGCTGCGTGCGGCGTCGAACCACATCCGTGCGTCATCCAGACGGTCGTTGTTCATCCACATTAGGCCGAACTGGAAATCAAGAATCGCGAGCGGAAACGGCGACACACCGCGGTAGCGACCCCGGCTTTCCATGTAGAATCCTTCTGCGACTGCAATCTCTCCGCGCTCCGCGCAAAGCCCGGCCAAAGCGCCAAAAGTTTCAAAACTCGGCCGACGGATTGCGGCTTCCCGGCGGACAGCGAAAGCCTTGTCGTATTGACCGAGCGCCTGGAAGATTGCAGCACGCTCGATATTTATCCTCTCGTCGTTCGGCATGAGGCGCTCGGCCACGGCTAGGTCGTTCAAAGCCTCTAGAAAGCGGTGAAAGGTGCTCCGGGTTCGCGCTCGCGCGACGAGGGCCGCTCCATTGGCTGGCTCGCTCTGCACCAGCCGCTCGGCATCCCTTTCTGCCAGCTCGTAGTCGGCAACGCGGCCAAGGATCAGCCCGCGCAGCGTGATCGACTCGATGAGCGCGATCTGAACATCAACGGTTGGATTGCTGAGCGCGACCTCCGATCTCAGGGCGTCAATCTGGGCCTCGAGATTGCGCAGTGCAATCAACCCGTTTGTGGTCGCCACGTCGGCGATACCGGCCTCATCGTGCTCCGTTGCGATCATGACGCGACAATCCTCGGCGGATTTGGCGGTGCCATGTAGGGAAAGACCTTGGATGACCAGGTGATCGGCCCGGCAATGCCATCGTCGATGCGCGGACCGTTTCCGCCGTTGATGTACAGCGTGAAAATGGAGTCCATGATGTCCTCATTGAGCCACCGCCCGCCCGCCGTCGCGTGAATGCGGCCCTTCAGCATGGATCGTTCAATCTCGAAGTAGCTGAGCTCACTGAGCGGTTTGGAGGCATCTACGACAAGGAAGTCCGCCAGCAGAAGTTTAGTCAGCGGATGGTTGCCTTGCTCATCAGCAGCCCAATCGATCTTGCTGTCTAGACCGTCGTAAAAGGTGAGATTAGCATTCATCCGCGCCCGATAGGTATCGAAATAATCAGTCGCAAGTCTGAATGCGTCTTCGCTGTTGTAGAGGTCGCGAATTTCTAGATCTCGATTGACCGGATCGAACATCTTCCAGCTCAAGGAAACGTTCTTGATCTCCGGCCGACCGACCCGCTCTATCCGCACCGGCCGCTTGCCGTGTGCCAGGGTTTCACAGACGACAGCGAACATCGGTTCACCCTTTAGCAAGGTCTTCCACTCGACTTTGAGAACGATTGCGAGGATGTTGGTGCCGTAAAGCGTGTCGGAGCCGACCTTTTTGAACGCGAGTTGTCCTGTAGCCACAGTTTTTTCGATCATCCTTACATCGAGAAAGAACGGCTCCGACCGCTGTCCCGCAAAGACCTGCACACCGTTACCTTTGCCGCCTTTCTCATCGTTCACGCAGAACTGAATGGCTTCGCCGCTTGGTGTCATGCAGCGACCGTATTGTATCGGCTGGGCACCGTCCTTCAGACTAGACGGCACCTCGAACACGCAGTCGAAGATCGCTTCATCGGTCCCGATGGCAAACGAAGACATTGGCCCGGTTTCGGCGATTGCGGCGGGGCGCACGCGAAAGCGATATATGACGGCGTCAGAAAAGAGGGCCGACGGACCGGCTTTTCCGAACACGTCCATGGCCAGGACGAGATGCTGCGGACTGTGGGGACACGGGAACGCAAAAACGTCTGTTATGTCAGCGGCCGGATCGGTCAAAGATCGAGGTCCGGAAAAATGGTCCGACATGTCTGAATATCCCTCCCCGGAATCGTTTCAGCCCGTTACCGCTTGATCGGGGCGAAACTCGCCGGCACCATCAAGCTGTTACGTTGCTCCACCAGATATCCCGCTTCATCGGCGAGCTTCAGATAGTTTTCCCATTCAGGATCTGACATCATGGCCGCACGCTTCTGCGCCCGATCGCCAGCATTGTCGAACGCCCATAAATGCACGAGCGTGTTCAGATCACCGCTTTCGGCCTGCAGATAGGCAATAGGCGGCCCGAGATGGCGCATCTGTGAGGCGAAGCCGTGCTTGGCGTATAGGTCTAACTCCTGCGGCAACTTGCCGGGTCTGACGCGATAGGTGCGAAGATCGATGAGCACATGGTTCTCCTTGATCTCGAACACGTTCCCGCCTTCACTAAATCGGGTTGCGCTCGCGATCGAGTAAAGGCTGCCAAAACAATCCAAATTCTCCTTAAGAAACGAGAGCTTTTCGGGACCTCGTGCTGCGCGCATCGTTCCTTGCCTCACTGCCTGAGTGCCTTGAGAACGGCGGACGGCCGGATGGGCAGATGGCGAAGCCGAACACCGACAGCGGCGAAGATCGCATTACCGATGGCAGGGGCAATAACCGTCGTCGCCGGCTCACCGAGGCCAACTGGAGCCTCCGCACTGTCGATAAACTCGACATCGAGTTCAGGCACGTCGCCAATGCGCAAGGGCGTATAGCTGTCGAGGTTCGTGTCCTTCACCTGACCGGCGATGAACTCGGTTCCTTCGTAAAGCGCCATACTGAGGCCCCAAAGGATGCTGCCCTCAACCTGTGCCAGCGCGCCGTCCGGATGCACCAAAGTGCCGGCGTCCACGACCACCGTCAGTCTCTCAACCGTCACGGCTCCACTGTAGCGGTTAACCTGAACGCGCGCGACACACGCGGTCCAGGTCGGCATGCCGCGCTCCTGGCCGAATGTTGTCGCGATGCCAAGCCCGGTATCCTTCGGCACGGCCACACCCCAGCCTGCCTTCTCTGCGGTACGCCGCACCACTGCCGCTTGTCGCTTTGCCCCGCCAACGGCATTCGGGGCCGAGCCGGCGTTGCGTCCCGCCCCGTCCAGTAGATCGACGCGGAATGCTGCCGGATCCGCACCTACCGCCAGGGCCGCCTCGTCCATGAATGTCTCGACCGCCCAGTTGGTCCAGCCAGGCCCAACCGAGCGTAACCAACCGGGACGGAAGGAGCGGTTGGCTAGGCCGTTCGACAGCGCCCGCACGCGCTGCGCGCCGACATTGTACCAATGGTCCGCGCCTGCGATCGCGAATGGATCATAGGGAACGTCGTGTAATGCTTTCGGCATGACTGTGGGCGCCATGACAGCTGTGGGCCAGCCAGCAGATGCATGATGCTCCATCGCCGCAATTTTGCCCCCCGCATCGAATGCCATACGTAATGTCTGAATGGACGGAGAGCGAAACGAATCAAAGCGCATGTCGTCCGGACGCGTCAGCACCAGTTTCACGGGTTTGCCCAGGGCCTGGGCTGCGAGCGCGGCGGGCACGGCGTAATCTCCGTTCAGTCTCCGGCCGAAGCCGCCGCCGATGGAATAGGTACGCATCACGATCCGCTCTTGCGGCAGACGGAGGGCCTGGGCGAGCACGGGCAGGATCAAACTTTGCCATTGATTGCCGGTATGGATCTCGAACAGGCCGTCCTTCTCGAAAGCGAGCGCGTTAACCGGCTCGAGTTGAACGTGCAGCACGCTGTTCGTCGTATAGGTTCGTTCGAGCGTCGACTTCGCACCCCGAACGGCCGCGTCGAGCCCCGGGTCATCGAGCAGCAGCGCTCCGCCGTTCGGGTCTGCGATCTGCTTTGAACCATGGTCGAGAATATCCTGCTCGGAGACGTTCGCGGCGTCACCCACCATCCACTCGACCTTGACAAGGTCCGCTGCTCGGATGGCGGCCGGATATGAGCTCGCGAGCACCATCACCCAGCCCGGAACCGTATTGGACGGGTCCTCCAGGACAAGACTTTTGATATAGCCCTTGACGCTCCGCGCGGCGGAATCGTCGATCCAGCGCACGCTCGATCCATAGCGGGTCGGTGGAATCTTGGGCCGTGCGTAGATCATGCCATCGACAGTCGCGTCGATCCCGTAGCGAGTCGTGCCGTTCGTTTTCGAAGGAATATCGATCGCATCGAACTTATGCCCGATAAGGCGGCGCTCCGAGGCAGGCTTTATCGGCATTTTCGCCAATTCATCCGGACTGAATGCGCGGCTGAGATTGCCACGCCTGACGATTTCGGCATAGGAGACCGAGCTATTGCCGCCAACAACGAGGCTGTTGCGCGCCACGCATTGCTGTCCAGCAATACCCAGCAGCTTTGCCCCCGCCTCGACGAGAGCTATCCGACCGGCCGCGCCGACGCGGCTGAACACCGGAAAGTCCGAGAACACTGAATTGCTGCCACCGGTCATCATCACCCCCCATTTCGGATCGGTGTCAACGGCAGTGATCCGAACCTTGTCCCAATCGGCCTCAAGCTCATCGGCGAGGATGCGAGCGAGCGCGGTGCCAATATGCTGCCCCATCTCGGCGCGGACGACGTTGACGGTCACGATCCCGTCTCGGTCGATGCTGTACCAGATGCTCGGTTCAAACGCGCTAGGCGGTGACGCTGGCATCGAGTCCGCCCGCGCTTCCAGCGGAGCGAAGCTGAAGGCTACGCTGGCGCCGGCCACCCCGATCAGGAAGGAGCGACGCGATAGCGAGAGGGCATCATCCGCGGCCCGGTGTTGGAGCTTAGCCATTGGTGAACTCCTTCCGCAGTTCGGCAGCAGCCTGTTTGATAGCCTTGCGAATGCGGACATACGTCATGCAACGGCAAAGATTGCCGGTCATTACAGCGTCGATGTCCTGATCGGTTGGTGTCGGAAAGTCCTTCAATAGAGATGCCGCCTGCATGATCTGCCCAGCCTGGCAGTAGCCGCATTGCGGCACTTGAAGGTCGATCCAGGCCTTTTGCAACGGATGCTGCCCTGTTGGACTGAGTCCCTCGATCGTCGTGATTTCGGCGCCAGCCGCTGCGCGGAGTGGCGTGATGCAGGAACGGGTCGGACGTCCGCCCACATGCACGGTACAGGCACCGCACATGCCTATTCCGCATCCGAATTTCGTGCCGGTGAGACCAATCAAATCACGGATGACCCACAACAGCGGGGTGTCTTCCTCTGCGTCGGTCGCAATCGGACGGCCATTGATGTGAAACGAGGTCATGGTCAGTTACTCCAGACGGCGGCCTTCACTGAGAGGCTCTGATCTGCCTGCGCATCGCGGTGACCTTGGCTTCGAGATCGGGCCACGGTGGCAGGTTCGTGCGAGTGCGGCGCAGATAAGAGGCGATACGAGCGATGTCGGTATCGCTAAGCGCTCGCTCGAAGCTCGGCATCACGACGCCTGGTATGCCTTCCTCAGCGCTGACGCCCCGTAGCACGACCTGGATCAGGTTTGTCGGATCGGGGAGGTTTAACGCGCTGTTGAGCGCTAGTTCAGGACGGACCGCGAGCGGCGCGTGACCCGCGTTGTAGTGGCAGGACGCGCAAGCGGCCGTATAGAGGCGCGCGTCGGCGTCGAACTCCTGCCGAGTACCAATGCGCGCGTAGGACATTGCGCGCGCCACTGCCGAATTGGCAGATAAGAGCCGATCAACCGCATGGTCGATGTCGGCAAAATACACCGCGAGAGCCTGGACGTCCGTTTCTGGAAGCGCGGAAAGACCTTGAACAACGGGTGACATCGGTCCCGCCGCGCTCCCGTGCAAGACGCTCACGCCGTTACGCAAATAACTGTGCAGTTCTTCCTGGGTCCACGGCCCGGGAGCGGGGTTTGCCTCGGTCAAGGGCGGGGCGGTCCAGTTATCGACGACTGCGCCGGCATAGGCGTCGCCAGCTTTTTCCGCGCCAAGCAAGTTGCGAGGTGTGTGACAGGCGCCACAATGGCTCAGCCCGAGCGCGAGGTAAGCGCCCCGATTCCATTCTTCGCTTTTGCCGGCAACGGGCTCGAAGCGGCCTGAGCGGAAAAACAATAGCTTCCAGCCCGCCTGGAAGGCCCGGATGCCAAACGGAAAAGGAATTGTGTTCGCAAGCGCGGGCGCCCGAACCGAGGGCCTGGTCATGAAGTAGGCGTACAATGCTCTTACATCGTCATCCGAAAGCTTCGTGAAATGGTCGTAGGGGAATCCGGGGAACAGATGCGACCCGTCGCGGGCAACACCTTCGTGCATCGCACGAGCAAAGGCTGCCTCTGACCATAAGCCTATGCCAGTCTCCGGATCGGGCGTGATATTGGTGGAGTAGAGCACGCCAAAGGGCGTTTGCATGGGGTAGCCACCGGCAAACACTTTTCCGCCTTTCGCGGTATGGCACTCCGCGCAATAGCCCCCGCCCGCGAGCGCCTCACCCATCGCTATCAATTCCGGCGCGAAGGTTTGGGGCGCCGACACCAGGATGGGAGCCATCGCTGGCCGCCATGCGAGCGCGAAGAAGCCCACGACGCCGGCAGCCCCGAGCGCGACAAAGCAAATAACTAGCTTCTTGAACGAAGACATTCTCGAAACGGCCAGTTGCGGACGCACGGGTTTGTCCGCGGTCCGATTCAGCCGGCTTATTACAATGCACCAAATGGTTCAGCGAATGAAGCCTGCCAAAAATACGCAAATCTCTCTGAAGCAGAAAGGGTCGTTCTCGCCGACGACCGTTAGATTTGCCGCTATTTGTAAAGCTTAATTCGCTCAGACAGGACAGCGATGTCATTTTGCTGAGAGTCTTTATCTCGGTCGCGAAAGCGGCGTCGAGATGTCTAAGAGCGCTGACATCCTAACATGCCGACAGACAAGATCGCCGTACTCGAAGTGAGCGATATACAGGCGACGGTTCTGCGCCCGCGCCCGTCTCCTTATAGGGGACAATACGTTGTTTTGCGCATCAACGACGCCGCGCAAGGACGTGAAATGTTGCGCCGTATCATCCCATACGTGGCGCCAGCCGACGATTGGTGGCTGCCGACGCTACCCGGGTGGATGGGTATCGCCTTCACATATCATGGCTTAGAGGCGCTGGGGCTGCCCGCAACATCGCTAAAGACATTCCCGCAAGAGTTCCGGGAAGGCATGGCTTCCCGTGCGTCCATTCTGCGTGACGTCGGCGATAGCGCTCCCACTAACTGGGAGTACCCGTTCGGCACTCCCGACATGCACGTCGCAATAGCGATCTATTCAAAGGACGAGGAGAGTCTTGAGGCGACCTTAGCGTTTGCGCGACAGTCTCATCACGATCTTCCCAATATCACTGTCGTGTATCGACTGAGATTCAGCGAGCTCCCGAACGGATGCAATCCGTTCGGCTTCAGGGACGGGCTTCATAATCCGAACGTCGAAGGGAGTGGCGCCGTTGTGCATCCCGGCTCGGGACGACCGGTCAAGGCTGGTGAGTTCATCATGGGTTATCCGGATGAACTGGGGGCCACGGCCATTAGTCCGGAGCCCGAAGTCTTGCGACGCAACGGCACTTTTGTCGCCTTTCGAAAATTTCACATGAGGGTCGCTGCGTTTCGAAGGTACCTGCGCGAACAGGCCTCGTCTCCAGAGGAAGAGGAATTGATCGCCGCCAAGATGGTCGGTAGATGGCGTAGCGGTGCGCCTTTGGTCCTTGTTCCCGAAAACGATGATCTCGAACTGGGCGAAAGCCAGGACCGTAATAATGGATTCAACTACGAAGACGACATGCACGGGCTAAAATGCCCGTTCAGTGCACACATTCGGCGAGTGAACCCTCGCGACGCGCTAAAACATGAATTGGTTGCGACGAATCTTCATCAATTTCTGCGCCGCGGCACGAACTACGGCCCACCCCTTCCAGAGGGTGTTTTGGAAGACGATGGCACCCCGCGAGGAGGCGTGTTCCTGCTAATCGGCGTGCATCAGCGGCAGCAATTCGAGTTTGTGCAGTCTCAGTGGATCACTGACGGCAATTTCATCAGTCACGGAAGAGAAGAGGATCCGATCCTCGGCAACAGCGGCGGAGAAGGGGTCTTCACCATTCCGAAACGCCCGGTTCGTCGCCGCCTTCACGGTCTTCCGCAATTCGTCGCCGTTCAAGGAGGCGAGTACTGCTTCATGCCTGGTCTGCGAGCGCTCAAATGGCTGGCCGGTCTGGAAGCCGGAGCGACGGCAGAATGAACGCCGTCTCAAACTGAGTCTTAACAGAAAGGAGAACGACAATGACCGTCGCGCAACACGCCCAGGTGGCCAAATCCGCCTCTGCCGGCATCGTCCGCCCGGGCGCAAAAGCAGGGCAGACAAGCGAGTTCACACTCATCAGCAAGCTCAAGCCTGGCGCCGCTGAACGAGTCCGCGCACTGCTCGCCGATGGATTTACCGGGGAGCGTCAAAAGAATACCGACCGCATAGCGACCGTTCACGACCTACGGTTCGTCATATTCGACAACGATACCCGCATCATCTTCGCGTCAACCTTCGACGGCGGTTGGGAACAATACATCGATGATTTCGGCGGCATCATCCCCGACGAGATCGACCTGCTGTTTCATGAGTTCGAGGGGTACCCCGGCATAAATGATCCGGGCATCAAGGACTGGATCGTCGCGCAGCAGGTGACCGCGGTCGGATTCTACAGCGCTTATCCCTCAGTGTCGGTCCGGGATATTTGGAAGGCACTGAAGATCAAGGGCGCCGTCGACACGCTGCTCGATGTTGCTTAGAGCTGACCCTCGTCCGTCGAGACCTGCCCTACGGACACGTCGGACAACGATATTGAGGGTCGGCGCTCTTATTCGGATGCAGCCGGCCCTTTTTTGCATACCGAACATGACATTAGCTCCGGAGCAGTGACGCACATGGATAGAAACCTTTTCGATCGCGGTCTCGCAAAACGACGCCAAGTTTTGGGAGACGCTTACGTCGACCGAGCCCTCGAGAACCTCGACGACTTCAATCGGGATTTCCAACGGCTGGCCACGGAGTATTGCTGGGGGGAGGTGTGGGGCGACGAGACTCTTTCACCTCGCGAGCGCAGCATCCTCACCCTAGGCATGGTCGCTGCCATCGGCAAGATGGGAGAGTTCAGCAACCACGTTCGTGGGGCGATCACGAACGGACTTTCACCAAACGACCTTCGTGCGGTGCTCACCCAGGTCACGATCTATTGCGGCATAGCTGTTGGTGCGGACTGCTTCGTCCTCACCAAGTCCATTCTAGATGAACACGTGAAAAAATAACGCTGCGCTTCAAAGCGACCCTCTCTTCTGGGTCGATGTCTGAAAGCCGGCCTTTGGACAGACTAGGAACTTTTTGGATTAATTTATTAGTCGATTTCGCGCGCTGCGTTGAAGATGCACCGACGACCTATAATGGCGCTCTCTGACTAGAAGGTACTCGGGCTGATGGCTGGTCAATCTCAGCGGTCATCCCCGGGCACCTTCTTTTGGGCGTTCGGAGCCGAGGAGAACCCATGGCTGGTGTAGCGAAGCAACTCCGCCCTCGTCTCACGCTTGTCCGACTCGAACTCGGCTGAGAGCATCACGGGAATGCTTTCTATACTAGAAGAGGATCCTGTATTTTCGTTCGGACCCTTTCGATTATACGTGAAGCAGAGGCTGCTTCTGCAAGGTGAAAGATCCGTCCGGCTCGGCAGTCGGGCCTTCGATGTTCTCATCGCTCTAGTCGAGGGCGCGGGCACCCTAATCACCAAGGACGAGCTTATGGCTCGGATTTGGCCAAATGCCATCGTAGAACCCGCCAATCTCACCGTTCATGTCGCAGCGTTACGCCGTGCACTCGGTGACGGTCGGGGGGGTAATCATTTTCTGGTCAACGTCCACGGTCGTGGCTATCGTTTTGTGGCTCCCGTATGTATCGCTCAGGCACTAACTGCAGCCGCGCTTCCGCTGAATAACCAGCATAATTTGCCAGTCTGTTTAACACCTCTTATTGGCCGCTCCGAGGTAATCAATTCACTCGCCGCCCAATTCCAATTCCACCGCTTAATCACCGTCGTCGGACAAGCTGGCATCGGTAAAACGTCCGTTGCGCTCGCTGCTGCTGAAGTTTTGATATCCAATTACCCAGATGGCGTTTGGTTGATTGACCTGTCCCCTGTTTCAACTCCTAGCCTTGTACTTACAGCACTGGCGTCCGCCCTGCGGTTGGCAATTCGTAGCGACAATCCGCTCCCCAGCTTGATCGCCGCGTTGAGAAACAGGCAAATGCTGCTTGTACTCGACAACTGCGAGCATGTCATCGGCGCTGCGGCCGATCTTGTGTCAAGTCTCCTGAGAGAAACTCGCGGAATAAGCATACTTGCGACTAGCCGCGAACCATTGCGGGTGGAAGGAGAACGTCTACGCCGGCTTTCGGCGTTGGAGACCCCGCCTTTATCGACGCAAATTAATGCAACCGAAGCTCTCCAGTTTGCGGCGGTCCAGCTCTTCGTTGAACGCGCGGCCGCTACAATGAACAAATTCGATTTGACCGACGCGGACGCTGCGAGTGCTTGCCGCATCTGCCATGAACTGGACGGAATACCTTTAGCGATCGAGTTGGCAGCGGCCAGGATTGACATGTTCGGCATCGCAGGTCTCGGAGCGCGTCTAGATGACCGCCTGCGACTTTTGACCGGGGGCCGCCGCACAAGCTTTCCCCGCCATCAGACAATGAACGAAGCTCTAGATTGGAGCTACCAGCTACTCGGTAAGGAGGAGCAGACAGTTTTTCGGCGCATCGCTATCTTTGCTGCTGGCTTTACCCTTGAGGCAGCGGGTGCTGTTGCTGGGGGATCGGATAAAGCGGAATTCGACGCTGCGGACCAAGTAGCAAACCTGGCCATGAAGTCGTTGATCGCGGTTGACATGAGCTACGGCAAAGTCCGCTTTCGACTACCTGAAACCACGCGAGCCTTTGCTCTTTCGTTGCTCGCGGAAAACGGCGAGCGAGACATGATATGCCGCCGTCATGCGGACTATTACCGAAATTTGCTCATGACGGCTTGGACCAATCCGGGAGGAGAAAACTCCGCAGCCGCTTGGACGCCCGAGATCGACAATATTCGAGCCGGGCTTAATTGGTCGTTTGCGCCGGCGGGCGACTTGTCCATCGCCGTGAACCTGGCTGCAGCATCTGCTCCTCTTTGGCTGGAGATGTCGCTGTTGACAGAATGTCACGGATGGATGGGAAAGGCTCTTGATCTTTGCCAATCGACGGATCAGAACGCTCGCCGGGAAATGGTATTGCAGACCGCTTTCGGCTTGGCGCTGATGTTCACTCGGGGAATGAGCAGTCGTGCCCATGCGGCACTAACGAGAGCAACCGAGCTTGCCGAAAGCCTACGAGACCTTGATTACCAACTACGCGCACTTGTCGGTCTGAATATTTTCAGCCTTCGCCTCGAAGACTTCCAGGGCGCGCTCATGATTTCCCGGCGATCCGAAGCAATCGCTGAAGGTGCTACCGACCCAGTCGCTATTTCAGCCGCGGCTTGTCAGCTTAGCTGCTCACTGTTCTTCCTAGGGCAAATCAACGAAGCGCTGACCTACGCCAAGCAAGCGCATCAACACAACACTAAAGAAATTCGACGAGCTCATATCGTGCGTTCTGGGATAGATCATTCGATTCAAGCCCACTGCGTTGTGGCGCAAGTCCAATGGTTGTGCGGTCTAGTCGATCAATCGACCCGGACTACTCAGAAAATCCTGATCGACGCAAGCGCCGGCTGGCATCCCGTTTCGCTTTGCTTCGCACTAACTTGGTGCGGGTGCACCATTTCGCTCAGGCTCGGCGATTTGGACGCGGCCGAGCGATCGATTGCACAGCTCAAAGACCATGCCGATAATCACGCCCTACACAACTATTATGCTTGCGGTCTGGGATTCGAAGGGCTGCTATCCGTGGGAAGAGGCGATCTCGCTGCGGGAGAGCGATTGCTTTGTACCTGCCTGGATGGATTACGTAGTGCCCAGTACGAAGTTCTTCACACGGCATTTCTCAGCAACCTAGCCGAGATCCTCGCGATGCGCGGTCATTTCGATGCCGGTCTAGCTGCGATCGACGAGGCGTTAAATCGCACGGAGCGAAACAGTGGCTTCTGGTGGATGCCAGAGGCGCTACGCCTCAAGGGCGAAATTCTTCTATTATCGGATCAAGCGAACGTTCGCTCCGCCGAAGACTATTTCCGCCGATCGTTAGATTTGGCGCATCACCAAGGGGCTTTGTCGTGGGAGCTGCGCGGTGCTTTGAGCTTAGGTCGGTTGCACCATAGTCGGGGTCGAAATGGTGACGCATGCGATTTGCTGGACTCCGTCTATTCCAGATTTACCGAGGGTTTTGATACTGCCGACCTTCGAAGCGCAAAGCTGCTTCTCGCAGATTGGGCGATCAGATGACTGTACCTTGGGAGGCGACATCCCAAGAGGCCGGTTCACTGCCGGGCATTCTTACGCACTATGCTCCTCCACGGTCGGCGCCGTCGTCAATTGGCGTTTGAGAATCCGATGGAGACCGATTCCGGCCATCGCGAAGCAGCATCCTACCATAGTGGCCAGCAGCCGATCTTGCAGTAGATGGTTTGCCGCTCGGGGTGAGGCGGCAAGAATTTCACCAAGCAGCAGCACAAATACTGTGATTGCCGCCGTACCCAGGGCTACGTGGAAGCGAAATGCCGGCCAGCGCAGAGCGGCCGCAACGATCATCCCGGCGAATAGCGGTCCTTGGCCGGCTGCTGCAGTGACCAATAACGCCACAATGGCCACACCTAGCAGCGTGCCAAGGACACGGTCGGCAATCAGGTCAGCACTCGGCTCCATCTCACTTCGCAGCACGACGAGAATAGTCAGCGTTGCCCAGTAGGGATGTCCGAGACCGAGCCACACTCCGGCCAAGTTGGCAGCGACGATGATGAGGCCGACACATAACGAAAAGATCCAGCGTGTCCGCCAGTCCGTGAGCGCGGCTTTCGTGGCTTTACCGACTGGCTGCACGCCGAGCGGACGAAATTCCCCCCGAGCTAGATCCCAAAGCAACGACGTGCCCCAGGCATCGACCACCGCTGCGCCGGCAGCGGCGCAATCGGCGAGATCGAGCGGCATCACCGCATTACCCATCACCAAGCCGTAGCCCATAAAGCGCGACAGTAACAGGAGATGGACGTGCCCGCCTTCGACTAGACCATAGAAAATTCCCAGCGCAAAAATGATAATCAAAAACATGATTGGTAGCGAGCCGGTGGCTGTTCCCACGGCAGCGCCCACAACCAGTCCCGCAGGCCCGATCGTCATGTAGCCCAGGCGCCGCAGTGGGGTCCCGCCCTCGTCGCCCACGAACGCCAAGATCGCGCCTAGAGTCGCATAAATCAGCCACGGTTGCACCCCTTCCACGATCGCCGCAATAACGGGCAGCCCAACGGTCGTGAGGAAGCGCAGAACCTGGTGGAGTAGGTCCGTGTCCCGCATGATCATCTTCTACTTCACGCGATTCGCGCGGGTTTAGTCGGTGAACGCGATGAATTTTGCCCGCGACAGATGTCTTGAAGGAGGCTGAAGGATTTGTCGCAGGGTGAGCTGCGGGAGCGTTAATATCTGACGCCGCATGATACCGCGAATGAATTCTTCTAAATTTCAGCAAATGAGGACCGGTTAAAACCAATCCATCGGCTCCCATCTCGGGCGCGCCATCCGTCAATCCACGCGATCGGAAATGAGAGAATAAATGTGATCTCGGCCAAAAAGCGCTCCCCAGCATTTCAGGAAGATACCGCTTCCGTCGAACGACACTGTTCCTTTCCAATTTGCAGGGATCAGTGAGAATTTACTGCATTTTGGAAGAGTTGACTCCTTAGATGCCTAGTGAAGACTAATACTTAGATTGGAGGAGCGCCCGCCCATTGGTTTCACTGCATGCCCACCTCCGAAAATAAAGCATTAGGCCGGCCAAGGGGATCAATATCCGATTTCCCGTAATCTTGAGATCGACATGTCCACGCCATGCCTGCGATTGATTCACTGCTCCGGCGGTCAACCGGCTCTATCAAACAGAAGGCGACGCCGGGCTTTCCGACCGTCCGTTATCCAAGGAGGTGCAGGCGCCACACATCTACAGGCGATGTCAGGCGACAGTCTATTTCGACTGTTTGATGCACCTGTTCAGATTTCCTATCAAAGTTATCTGACCCTGTTGCTGGCAAATTTGACGGTCTTTTTATGGTCTCTTCCTCGCCATATCGAACCGACTGGGACCGACTTGCTCATGGTTGATCTGACAGAATTAGTTGGGCGAAATCCAGATTCATCCGATGAAGAGTCGTATACAGTACCGGTGAATCCCGATAGTTAAGCGAGCGTACGCTACCTTCGCTGCCTGGCACCTCTCGCGTTGTTCTCTAACGACGACACGATCGACGGCAAGAATAAGCCGTTTGGTTCGCGCCCGACGAAAGCCTTTGCCGCTGAAACCTGCATGCTGGGCCGCTCCGGTGTTGGCGCGTCCGGCTTCCGCCCATTATAGAACTTCAGAGCGTTACAGGCGCGTTTCGGAACGTCGGGTTTCGGCGAACGACTGCTTTGCCAGAAGCGGCCGGTCGCAAATCGAATAATAACGATGTCTGCTTTTCACTTGATTGTGTTGAAAAAGTCCTTTTTCGCGATGACTGAAAATTCTCAGGACCGCTGGTGCATCTCGCTCGCCGCGATGTGAGGGACCATATCAAATACAGCAAAACCAACTGCCGAAGCTCGTATCGATTCTACAGACCTTGCGGCGGCTGGAATCGCAAACAATGCATCATTTGCAAGATTTTCGAGGCCCGGCGATTTTCGAGTTTTGCAACACAATCCACTTAGAAGCGGACATCGCCCGCCAGATTAGCCATGTCCGAAAAGTGCCCATTAGGCGACATCGTTCCGTCACTTCGTCGGCGCACGCGATCCCCGCGGGCGCACCTAATTCGGCACCAATGTGAGCGCCTTTCTCAGCACCCAACGCTTCATCAGCACGGTGCCACCACCAACGTCACCACCGCCAAACGGCGACTCTGTCCGCAAGCTTGCCTATCGAACCATCTGGATGCCGATATCCATCATCCCTCAACGAGGCGGCACGTTCGCCATTAGCTGCCCCAGTCCTTCAGCCACCGTCAAATGCGCGATGACGGCGTCGCGCAGGGTCGTGTAGGGTAGTCGCGCGAGCATCGCCGTTTGCATCACGGCCATGACCTCGCCGGCCTCAGACCCGATCATCGTGAAGCCAAGAACGAGATCGTCGCTTGCGCCGACGAGAACCTTCATGAAGCCGGAGGTTTCTCCTGTTGTGTGGGTTCGCAGCACGGCCTCCATCGGCAGCGAGGCGACGCGCACCGCAACGCCCATGTGTTGCGCGTCGCGTTCGCTCAGTCCGACATGGGCGAGCGGCGGATCGGTGAACACGCAGTACGGCACCAGCCGGTCACCCGTGCTGCGCGTACCGCCGGTCAGGTTGTCCGCGATGATGCGGAAATCGTCGACCGAGACGTGCGTGAACTGCGGGCTGCCGGCACAGTCACCGACAGCCCAGACATTTGGCACGGTTGTTTCAAGCCGGTCGTTGACGCGGATGTAGCCGCGCGCGTCCAGTTCGACGCCGGCTTCCTCAAGTCCGATTCCGGCCGTATTGGGCACGCGCCCTGCCGCGACGAGGATATGGCTTCCTTGGAGCTTCTCATCGCCGGTCGGCGTGCGGACGGCGAGGGTCACTTCGCCGCCGGAGCGGCCGCTCACGCTCAGTGTGGTGGCAGACAGCAGAAGCCGAACGCCTTCCTCGCGCAGGATCCGCTGCATAGTGTCCGCGACGCCTGAATCCTCGCGGCTCATGAGCTGAGAGCCGGCCTCGATGACCGTGACCTGGCTGCCGAAGCGGCGGTAGGCCTGCGCCAGTTCCAGACCGACATAGCCGCCACCGAGCACAATCAGATGCGAGGGCACCGCATCCAGCTCAAGTGCCTCGATATGCGTGAGCGGGTGGGCTTCCGCGAGGCCGGGAATGCTCGGTATCGCCGCATGCGAACCGACATCGATGATGACCTTGTCGCCGGTCAGCCGCCGCATACCGCCGTCGTTCAGCCGGACCTCTAGCGTCTTCGGCGCCACGAAGGTTCCGCTGCCCATGACCAGTTCGGCGCCGCTCGACTTGAAGGGCGTAA
>NZ_JYMU01000062.1:0-3027 GCF_000938235.1 Bradyrhizobium sp. LTSPM299 | reverse complement strand
AGTGAGTACAATAGGTGGACATGTTCACCTTCCACCCGGAGCGCTTCGCGGCTGGTCGCCAGGATGTGCGCTTGTGGCGCCTCGCTGACGATGCGTTCGGCCAGTGCTGCCGCAACGCCGATCACGTGCTCGCAATTGTCGAGCACGAGCAGGATCCTCCTGTCGCCGATAAAGGCCAGCAGACCAACGACCGGATCCTGGGTTTGCACCGCGAACCCGAGCGCCGACGCGATCGCTGTCGGCACCAGTTCGGGATCGGTCAGCGCAGCCAGATCGATAAAGAAGACCGCGTCATGGAATCCATCACTCAGCGTATGAGCGATCGAGATTGCCACGGTCGTTTTGCCGATACCGCCAGGGCCGACGATGCTGACGAAGCGCCACATCTGGAGTCGCTGCGCCAAGGATCGAACAGTGTCATCGCGGCCGACCATCCGCGCTGGTCGAGGCGGCAGCCTTTGAACTCGTTCTGTGGTGGCGAACGCGGTGACCGGAACCGCTCTGGCTGCCGTCGAGCGTGTAACTGGCGCAACAAAACAATAACCCCTACCGGAAATATTGGATATGTAGCGAGCGCCATCTCGCCGGTCACCAAGCGCCTTTCGAAGGGCAGCTATTTGAAAGCGAAGGTTGGCTTCCTCCACCGTCACATCCGGCCACACCGTTGAAATTAGCTCCTTGCGAGTGACAACTTCCCCAGCCCGCTCCGCGAGTGCGATCAGGATGTCGAGCGCGCGGCCGCCGAGCGGTACTGGCTCGTCACCTTTCTTGAGCAGCCTCTCAACCGCAAACAGGCTGAACGGGCCGAAAGAAAGCGCGTCATGGAGCTGTGGGTTGCGGTGATCATTCATACGCGTCGTCCTCGCTCTTACGTCCGAAACAGGACTTCTGTGCAAAGCGGAGGTCTTACCTGGAAGCATCGACGCCTTGGTGCCGAATGCTTTCGTGCATTCTAGCGCGCAACCAGCGTCGCTTCAATGGACCAAACCGCGGGAATCGGAAACAGCTAAGTTGGCTAACGCAAATCCTCAATGATCGCGTGCGCCAGCTTGAGATCCGCGGTTTCGAATCCTTCGGTGAAGCGGTCGTAGACGAGGGCGAGCGTATGCCGGGCCTGATCGTGCTGGCCATTTTCGATGAGCATGCGGGTCAAGGCCATCGTCGACCTCAGCTCCCAGGCGAGTGCAGATTGCGTGCGTGCGACAGCGATCGCTTCGATCAGGCAGTTCTTAGCCGATTCGCGGTCATGTCGTGCCACGAGAATCTGTGACTTGATCCGAAGCAATTCGGACAAGTCAAATTCCACCCCACTATTTGTCGAGCGCGCAATGGCTCCATTGATCGTAAAAAGCGCCTCCTCGAATTGCCCGGTCTTGCGCAGACCTTCCGCCAACGCACCGATGAAACCCGTGATCTGGAGATTGGACTGTTGAGCACGCAGGGTCTCCAGCCCGCTCCGTAGCAAATCGAGACCGGCTTCCAGTTCATGGCAAGCGATGGCAAGTTCGCCCTTCAGCGCGATGCCGAGAGCACGGTATGGTGCAAGCGAGTGTCGTCCGGCGTGTACGATCAGCTGCTCGATGAGGGCGCTGGCTCCTGGTAAATCACCGGTCCACAGTAACAACGTCGAGGCATAAACCAGCGAAATGCAGATCGGAACTGGGTGATCTCGGCTTTTCACTTCATCGATAGCCCTTCGCACGAATCTGAGTGCCTGATCGGAGAAGCCACGCAGCCACAAGGCGCGGGCAAGGAAGATCGTCGCGATGCTGCGATAATCAAAGACGAAGAAGTGGGCGTTGAAGGTACCGAGCTCGACCGCGAGTGCCCTGCCGCGCTCAAGATGGAGTTGAGCCTTGGCTTGGTTGCCCAGAAAGTGGTGAGCATTGCCCACCCAACACTCCGCCCAGACGGTGCCTGTCGGTAGCTTGGCAGCCTGTGCGATGATGCCGCCTTGTTCCGCTACCGCCAGGGCGCCTCGAACGTCACCAAGTCGGCCAAGAAACAGGTTCAGACCGACGAGAAGGCGCAGTTGGCGCGGCCGATCCTCAAGGGCTTCCGCAAGCGCAAGTCCACGCTCGAGTTCGGCCCGAACCTGATCGCTGTTACCCCTGGAGAGCATCGACGACAGCGCCAAGGCTTCCTGAAGGATCATCTCCTGTCTGGTGCCTCGGCTGGCGTCGTCGAGAGTGGCCAGCGCCCGTTCACACCAACCCCTGCATTCCCCGAGCAGCCACAGTCCGATGAACAAGGGCGCCGCCCAGGTGGCGAGTCCGATGCCGACGACGACATCGCCATGGTCTGACAGCGCCCATCCGAGCGCTGCCCGCACATTGCCGATATGCGGGGCGTATCCGGAAAGATCATATTCGCCAAACAATGACTGGATGATCTCGTCGTGTTCGAGAAACCTGGAATAAAAGATCGCGTGGCGTCGGGCGATCCGATCCGCTTCGCCACGCTCTGCGAGTTTGGCA
This sequence comes from Bradyrhizobium sp. LTSPM299, assembly GCF_000938235.1. Taxonomy (NCBI): domain Bacteria; kingdom Pseudomonadati; phylum Pseudomonadota; class Alphaproteobacteria; order Hyphomicrobiales; family Nitrobacteraceae; genus Bradyrhizobium; species Bradyrhizobium sp. LTSPM299. The sequence continues at coordinate 550 of NZ_JYMU01000062.1, read as the reverse complement.
GCAGCGTAGGCGCGCGTGGTGTCGAGTAACCGATAGTAGGTCGTTTCGTTGATGACGTTCGTGGATATCAAAAACTTTGCAACCAGGCTCGTGACCGTGTCGATCACATTCGCCTCGTCTGCCTCCGTCTCCGACGCAACGGAGCCGGCGGCCTGACGCGTGAAGGCCCCGACAAAGACTGACAGCCGGCACAGGACCAGCTTCTCGCGATCCGAAAGCAGGCTGTAACTCCAATCGAGCATCGCGTTCAGGGTCTCGTGCCGCGGTAGGGCGGTGCGGCGGCCCTGCCAGAGCAAGCCGAAGCGGTTGTCGAGCAGTTCCGCGGTTCCACGAATCCCAAGGGAGCCAACGCGACTGGCCGCGAGCTCAATCGCAAGTGCCACTCCGTCGAGCCGGCGGCAGCTCCGGGCGACGATCGGCGCATCGATATCGCTCAAGGCGACGTCGTAGCCGCTCGCCGCGGCCCGCTCCATGAAAAGCTGGGCAGCGGGATACCGGAGCGCTTCCGTCGCAGTCAGGCCGGCATCCTCGGGGGGACAATCGAGTGAGT
>NZ_JYMU01000061.1:0-10938 GCF_000938235.1 Bradyrhizobium sp. LTSPM299 | reverse complement strand
CCGACGGCTCGCCCGCACCCGGTGCAAATAGCCGTAAATGTAAAGCTTCAGCAGGTCGCCCGGCGCATAGGGCGGCCGACCCAGTTCCTCGGCCGCAGCCTTCGAAAATCCCAACTCCGCAAGAGCCAGCGTATCTACAAACGCATCGATCACCCGAACCGGATCGTCGCGCCCCACCACCTCGTCCAGAACCTCAGGAAAAAGCGTCGTTTGATACCGCGACTGGCCCGTCACATGCGCCATCATAACCTCGAATCAAAGCCCGATCCCGACAACAATAGCCGATCAGGTTTTCACACAGCCTGGAACGCGGGGACGACGGGACTACAACGGAGTCCTCCGATACTCCCGGTTGCTCAGGCTCGCTTCCTCGAGATCGAGGTCGCGCTCGATGCGGCGCCGCGTTTCGTCGGTGATCTTGCCGTCGCGCAGCAGCGCATGGATGAACTTGCGTTCGGAGGCGATCAGTTCGCGCGTCAGCGCGGTACCGGCTGCGGAGGCGTCGTGCTTGTCGGGGTCGAGGGTATCTGGCAGCTGGTTGGAACGGATTTCGTGCCGCGAGCGCAGCAGCTTCACCACCTCGTCGGACAGTTCGCGATCGTCGGTGATGGCGTCGAGCGATTTCAGCGCGGCGTCCAGCGCTTCGCGCCGCGCCGCGATTTCCGATTCATGCTCCGCGACATACTCGCTGCGCCCGTCCTTGGCGAGGCCGAGCCAGCGCACCACCGGCGGCAGTCCGAGGCCGAGCCCGACCAGCGTCACGAAGATCACGCCGAAAGCGACGAACAGGATCAGGTCGCGATAGGGGAAAGCATCGCCGTTCGGCAGCGTCAGAGGCAGCGCCAGTGCCGCGGCGAGCGAGACCGCGCCGCGGACGCCGGTGAAGGCCACCACGAACACCGCGCGCCAGGACGGCAGCGGATCGCGGTCGCGCACGCGCTGGCTGATCCAGCGCGGCAGATAGGTGCCGGGAAACACCCAGAGGAAGCGCGCGACGATCACGATGACGGCGACCAGCGCCGTGGCCGCGAGGATGTCGTGCAGCGGGAACGCCTTCGATTTCTCGTACAGCGAGCGCATCTGGAACCCGGTCAGCAGGAACAGCAGGCCCTCGATCAGGTAGATGATCAGGTCCCAGAAGAAGATGCCCTGCAGGCGCGTCGCGGCCGAAATCAGCAGTGGCCCGTTCCAGCTCATATAGAGCCCGCAGGCGACGGTCGCGATCACGCCGGAACCGCCGAAATGCTCGGGGATCCAGTAGGCGAGATAGGGCGTGATCAGCGACAGCGTGATCTCGACCTGGGAATCGCGGGCACGGCGGCGGGCGCGCAGGCTGAGCCAGCCGATCGCCGTGCCGAACACGACCTCGGCGGCGACGATGACAAAAAAGGTGCCGGTCGCCTTCGGCAGCGAGAATAGCCCGGTCGAGATCGCCACCACCGCGAAGCGATAGAGGATCAGCGCGGTCGCATCATTGGCGAGACCTTCGCCCTCGAGCACCACCAGGATGCGCCTGGGCATGCCGAGCTTGCGCGCGATCGCCAGCGGCGCGACCACGTCGGGCGGGGCTACGATGGCGCCAAGCAGGAAGCCGACGTTCCAGGGCAGGCCGATCAGATAGTGGGTCGCGGCCGCGACCATGAAGGCGGTGAAGATCACGCAGCCGACCGACAGCAGGATGATCGGCCGCAGATTGGCCTTGAACTCGCGCCAGCTCATCGCGACGCTCGCCGAATAGATCAGCGGCGGCAGCACGACCAGCAGCACCAGTTCCGGCGGCAGTTCCAGCAACGGCATGCCCGGCACGAAGGCGAGCACGATGCCGACCAGCAGCAGCAGGATCGCCGGGGCGATATTGACCCGCCGAGCCACGAGGGCGGTTCCCGCCAGTACGCCGAGCAGGATGAGAAAGATCTGAAATCTGGCTTCCATGACGGCTCAATTCGCCCGGAAAAGAGCGGCAGTCAATGCGGTCGGGCCATCGCCGGCCCGCTCGACCATGTCACGGAGTTGTCGTCCGGGAGCACGTCAGACGCGCTCGATCAGTCCTTCAGGTCGTAGCGATAGGATTTCGAGACGATCTGCCAGCCTTCCGCGAGCTTCATCGCCACCAGATAGTCGGTGAAGAAGCGCGGCGGCAGCTGGCAGCGCACCTTGATGAAGGCGGTGTTGTCGTCGGAGCGGTCGATGGTGACGATGAAGTCCTCGCGTTGCTTACCCTCTGCCTTCCCCGACGGACGCTTGCGCACCCAGGCGAGCCAGTCAGGCACGGTCAGGACCTTCAATTCGCCTTTCTCGACCCAGCGCAGGTCGGCACTGGGATGGAAGGCCGCGGCGAGCTTGTCGGCGTCGCCCTCATAAAGGCCGTCGAAATAGGTCTGCACGACGCTTTCGACGCTGGATCGATCATGGCTCATCGGTTGGTCCTCCCGGCAGGATCTGGTCTGATAGGATTTAGCCATGAACCGCCTGGCAGCGCCATGGCCGGCAACAAAAATCAGCGTGAGGGATCAGCCGTGACCGCACATGCAAATCAGAACGACCGCATCCTTACCGGCGAATGCCTCTGCCGTGCCGTGCGCTATGAGGTCGCGGACGCATTTGCCTACGCGCTCAATTGCCATTGCTCGAATTGCCGGCGCGCCACGGGTTCGGCGTTCAAGCCGTTTGCCGGGATCGCGCGTGAGAGATTGACCGTCGTCGACGGCGCCGACAGCCTCATGATCTATGGTGGTGCTGCGGCCCACGACGCGCATTGCGCGCGATGCGGCTCATTGCTCTATTCCCTCGTCCGTAACGGCGCCTACGTCCATGTCACGATGGGAACGCTACGCGATGAGCCGGCGATCCGGCCGAGCGCGCATATCTTCGTCGGCTCCAAGGCGCCCTGGGACGTGATCTCGGACGACCTGCCGCAATATCAGGAGCACGTCACGCGCGGGGCGGAATAAATCCGCGTCCGGCCCGGTAATGCCCAATGGCTGGCCAGCAAAATCCGAACCGAGCGTCCATTTCGCCGACTAACAGTCAGGACGGCCCGCTCCACACTGGCGTCGATCGTGAGGTACCTCACAAAGGCCGGGGGTCGCTTCTGGTAGTCGGATAGGCGTGCTAGAAATGCTAAATTCTGGGACGGTCACCATGAACAGGCCCGGGTTCCTCAAATTGAATCGATTGGCTCTCGCTGTCGCGGCCTTCCTGCTGCTCGTGTGCCAACCGGCCTTCGCCGAGAAGCGCGTGGCGCTGGTGCTCGGGAATTCTGCCTACAGGAACACCGCGCCGCTGGCGAACCCGGGCAACGATGCCGCCGTGATGGCCGCGACGCTAAAGGCTGCCGGCTTCGATTCCGTGGACTTCCGCCGCGATCTGCCCGCCGCCGAAACCCGCCGCGCGCTGCGTGACTTCGGCGACCGCGCCCGCGATGCCGATATCGCCGTGGTCTATTACGCCGGCCATGGCATCGAGGTGGACGGTGCCAATTATCTGATCCCGGTCGATGCCAAGCTGGAACGCGATACCGACATTTACGACGAAGGGCTTTCGCTCGACCGCGTCCTGGTCGCGATCGAGCCAGCGCGGAAATTGCGGCTGGTGATCCTCGATGCCTGCCGCGACAACCCGTTTGCCAAAACCATGAAACGGACGCTGGCGACCCGGGCGATCGGGCAGGGGCTCGCCAAGGTCGAGCCGACCAGCCCGAATGTGCTGATCGCCTATTCGGCGAAGGCCGGCTCCACGGCGGCCGATGGCGACGGCAAGAACAGTCCCTTTACCACCGCCTTGTCGAAATATCTGCCGACGCCGGGCCTCGATGTCCGCCGTGCGTTTGGCTATGTGCGCGACGAAGTGCTCAAGACGACCAACAACCGCCAGGAACCGTTCGTCTATGGCTCGCTCGGCGGCGAAGACGTTGCGCTAGTTCCGGCGCCAGCCAGGCCTGCACCGCCACCGGTTGCCGCGGCACCGGCTGCGCCGGCGCCCACGGCGCAGTCCGAGACCCGTCGCGATTACGAGCTCGCGCTGCAGATCGGCAACAAGAGCGCGATGAACGCCTTCCTCGCACAGCATCCCGACGGCTACTACGCGAACCTCGCCAAGCTGCAGGTCGAGAAGTTCTCGGCGGAGGATACCCGTGTCGCCGCCACTGAGAAGGCGCGGCTTGCCGAACAGGAGCGCGCGCGGCTGGTCGCCGAGGGTGCGCAGAAGACGCAGCAAACCAGGGCCGAGGCCGATGCGAAAGCCGCCGAGCAGGCGCGCCTTGCCGCCGAGCAGGCCAAGCAGATCGCCCAGGACCAGGCTGCCGCCGCCGAACAGAAGCGGCTTGCCGCGGACAAGGCTGCCGCCGATCAGGCCGCGGCCCAGCCGCCGGTGGCCGCGGCTCCCGCGCCTGCTGACAAGACCACGACGGTGGCCGCGCTGACCGCCGGGTCGCCCCAGGTCGACGTCACCAAAGCCGACGTCACCAAATCGGTGCAGACCGAACTGCGCCGCGTCGGCTGCCTGACCGGTAGCGCCGATGGCGATTGGAACGCGGCTTCGCAGCGTTCGCTGACGCTGTTCAACCGCTACGCCGGCACCAAGCTCGACGCCAGGACCGCGAGCCTCGACACGCTCGATGCCGTCAAGCTGAAGCAGTCCCGAGTCTGCCCGCTGGCCTGCGAGCATGGCTACAAGGTTGACGGCGACCACTGCACCAGGGTCGTCTGCGCCGAGGGCTCGTTCCTCAACGACGACAATGAATGCGAAAGGCAACGCGGGCGGAGGCCGGTCGCCAAGCGCGATAGCGACGACCGTCCGTCGCGGCGTGAACGCGCCTATGTTCCGCAGCGGGAGCCGTCGGTGCCGTCCGCGGCCATTCCGCGCCCGCAGGCGAGCGTGAGGAATGAGAGTGACCGCGACCGCGGCAAGATCGTCTGCGATAACACCGGCTGCAAGCCGCTCCTGCACGGCTGTCATATCGAATACCGCGGCGGCGGGGGCGTCCCAACCTACGCCGGCGTCGGTAATGTGCAGGTCTGCAACTGAAGGTTAAATCGCGCTCGCCGCGATATTGACCATCAACGCCAGCAGCGCCGTGTTGAACACGAACGAGATGATGCCGTGCACGGTCGCGGTGCGGCGGATGATCTTGTCGGTGATGCCGACATCGGAGACCTGCGCGGTCATGCCGATCACAAACGAGAAGTAGACGAAGTCCCAGTAGTCAGCGTCGACATGCTCGTCGCCGCTCGGAAACTGCAGGCCGCCGGGCTTCTTGCCACGATAGAATTCATGGGCGTAGTGCAGCGAGAACGCGGTGTGAACCACAACCCATGACAGGGCGATGGTGGCGACTGCGACCGCCAGGGCCAATGGATTGTCCTTCGCAGCGCCGAGCTCGGATATGATCGCGGCCAAACTCGCAAACGCGCCAAGCGCTGTCAGCACCAGGATCAGAAAGCGACCGTCGTCCTGCACGACCGCGCTGCGCTTGATATGGGCGACGCCACAGCGCAGCATCATCACATAGGCAAGCACGAGATAGAGCAGGGCGAAGGCATCCCAGCCCGCGAGCAGACGGGTCACCATCCGCGGTGAGCCTGGTGCCAGCAGCGCCACCACGATGCCGAAGGCGATCGAACCGAACATGCGCGGCCGGCCCACGACGACGCGGACCGGCATCGGCAGCTTCCTGAAGCGAACAAGGTGGTCGGCGAAATCCTTGTCCATTGGCTGCCGCGTCCGCCTAGTTCTTGCGCTCGGCGACGAAGCGCGCGGCGGCGCGCAGCACGTCGCCCCTCGCGCCGAAGATCGACAGCGCGGCATCGGCGCGCGCCAGCAGGTCGCGCACGCGCTGCTTGGCGCCCTCGATGCCGAGCTGGGTGACGAAGGTGGTCTTGCCAAGCGCCGCATCCGCGCCGGCCGGCTTGCCGAGTGCCGCCGCGTCGCCCTCGACGTCGAGCAGGTCGTCGGCGATCTGGAAGGCCTCGCCGAGCGCTTTGCCGTAATCGTCGAGCGCCTGATATTCGCTCAGTGAGGACTGGCCAAGGATCGCGCCGGCGATGCAGCCGAAGCGCAACAGCGCGCCGGTCTTCATCTGCTGCAGGCGGGCGACGTCGACCGGTTCGCGATCGCCGAAGCGGCCTTCGCCGGCGAGGTCGAGGATCTGGCCGCCGGCCATGCCACCGACGCCGGAGGCACGCGCCAGCGCGCGGGTCAGCAGCAGGCGGACATTGGCGTCCTTGTGGATCTCGTCGCGGGTGATGATGTCGAAGGCGATCGTCAGCAGTGCGTCGCCGGCGAGGATCGCGGTGGCGTCGTCATAGGCCTTGTGCAGGGTCGGGCGGCCGCGGCGCAGGTCGGAATTGTCCATCGCCGGCAGATCGTCGTGGATCAGCGAATAGCAGTGGATGCATTCGAGCGCCGCACCCGTCAGCAGCGCGGCCTCGCGCGACACGCCAAACACCGCCGCACTCTCGACCACCAGAAACGGCCGCAGCCGCTTGCCGCCGCCGAGGCTGGAATAGCGCATCGCCTCGATCAGCCGCTTCGGGCGCACGATCTCATCTGTTACGGTCGCATCGGACAGCAATTTCGCAAGCAGGGCTTCGGTATCCTCCGCGGTCTGGTCCAGCCGCTTGGAAAACTCTGCAGTACCGGTCGTCATTAAGAATTGCTCCAGATCGATTTTCGGCCGGACAATCGTTGATGGCATCGGCTTCGTCAATTCCACCCTGCGATGGATCGCGCCTTAAAAGTGCTGGAAAAACCGTGAATTATCACACAGACGTCAAGTGGCGCCGGCCATTTTGGGGCTGACGTGGACCGCGTCCGAGCCGGAAATCGCCGTTTTGCGCATCGTCCGAATTTCATTGCTGCTTTTGCTGGCCCTGCTGCTGCCGCCTTATTTGGTGGCGCCGTTCTACCGCGCCGGCCACCCGGTCTCGGCCTTGATGGCGTGGCGGACCCTGACCGGTGCCCCGGTGACGCGGCATTGGGTCGATTTCGGCGCGATTTCGCCATATCTGCCCCGTTCCGTGGTCGGCTCGGAGGACGCCAAATTCTGCAGCCATCGTGGCGTCGATTGGGGGGCGCTGCGCGAGGTGATGGATGACGCCGAGGATGGCGAGGTGGCGCGCGGCGGCTCGACCATCACCCAACAGGTCGCCAAGAACCTGTTCCTCTGGCCGGGCCGCAGCGTGATCCGCAAGGGCCTGGAACTGCCGCTCGCACTCTGGATCGATTTCGTGCTGCCCAAGCAGCGGATCCTGGAAATCTACCTCAACATCGCCGAGATGGGCCCCTCCGGGCAATTCGGCGCCGAAGCGGGGGCCCAATTTGCCTTCGGTCGTTCCGCTGCCGCGCTGTCACCGCGCGAGGCGGCGCTGTTGGCGGCGATCCTGCCGAATCCGGTCAAACGGAGCGCCCACAGCCCGGGCCCGGGGGTCCGCCGGCTGTCCGGGACCTATATGGCCCGGGCCAATGCGGTCGAGCGCTGTTGGCGCGAAAATCGTGGTTCTTGAGCCGATTTCTGGCGCTTTTTGCTCAATCCCACCCTAGATTTACTTGGTCCCTTCCTCTATAAGCGCGGCCTTACCGGCATCGCACCCTGCGCTCTCAGCGCTGTGCCCGTCCGTATTTTGGACGATGCCTCCGCAACACCCCTAGAGGACCCGTTATGGCCGTTCCCAGAAGAAAAACCTCGCCGTCGCGTCGTGGCATGCGCCGTTCGGCCGATGCGCTGAAGACCCCGACCTATGTCGAGGACAAGGACTCCGGCGAACTGCGCCGCCCGCACCATCTCGACCTGAAGACCGGCATGTACAAGGGCCGCCAGGTCCTGAAGGCCAAGAAAGAGTCCTGATCGAACGGTCGGCCTGCGCGCCGCTATGTTGCGGCGTCGCAGCTGAATTCGGCCAACGCGTGCGATCAAGGCGCGCGCGTCCGCGGCGAAGCCGGTGCATCGCCGCCTTGCTCGGTTCTCCCTGATTAAGGTCTCTCTGATTAAGGCCCTGCCCGATGGTCGGTTTTCCGCTGCTGCTGGTTCCGCTCGCGGTCTACAACATCATCGCCTTCCTGATGCCCGGCGTGTCCTTCACGGACCCGCTGATCAAGCTGACATTGATGTCGGGCGAGATATGGCCGGTCACGCTGGGCGATACGCTGCTTGCCGCTGGCATGCTGCTGTTGATGCTCGAGGTGATCAAGGGCGCGCGGCCGGGCGCGAAATATCTCACCGATCATCTGCTGTCGCTGATCGTGTTCGGCGCGGCGGCGGCCGAATTCCTGCTCTGGCCGAAATTCGGCAACTCGATCTATTGCCTGCTGACGCTACTTGCGTTGGTCGATTTCATCTCCGGAATTGCGCTGCGCACGCGCCGCCGCGCGGTTGCGGTGGCGCCGCAGCAGCGCGCAGAGAAGTTCGAGCCCGCGCCGGCGCCAGTGCACGTCGCGCCCGCAGCTGCACCAGCGCCCGTTGCTGCGCCTTCGCCAGCGCCAGTTCCGGCCGCAGTTTCGGTGGCTGAATCGGTGTTGCTGGATAAGGATGGGCCGAAGCCAGCGCAGCCCGCGGTCACTTCGCCGGAGCTTCAGCCGGGCGACCAGCTATCCCCCGACGCGCCGCGGTAGAAACAACCGTCGCTAGATAATTTGCTTTGTCCGCCGTGTGACGCTGCGGCGTTCGCGGGCGTCCGGTTCGTACGCATGCTGTGCGTCGGCCGGCGATCCGCGCCGCAGCTCGCGGGTCTGCGCTTCATGCGCGGCGGTTGCGATCAGCTGTGTGACGAAGGACGGATCGGGATGGGGCAGCGGGATCTTGGGTGCCCACTGGGTCGTCGTGGCCAGCGGCACCAAAGCCGTGCTGGTGGCGCCGCGGTCTCCGTCGACTTCACCGTCCCGTTCTTCTGATTGATCGATATCCGGCATTGTGATCAGACCCGGCTGAACCGTCACGTGTTGAGACGATGCGTCTCTTAGTAACGTGGCGTCTCTTAGTAACCTGCCAACCGCAAAAATTGTGCCGACCGTGCCCGGTCCGTTCCGGGGGCTTCGTCAAATGTGGTTTCCAAATTATTTATCAACTTCACCTAGCGTTCGATTCGCCGGAACCACTATCTCTGGGCGTAGAATCACCCGATGATGGTGTCCCAAATCGAGGCAAGCTTGATGCCCTCTGTCCCGCCAGCTGCCAGCATCCTCGCCTCACTTGGGCAGGCGACGTTTGCCTGGGATCTCGCGACCGATGCGATCGCCTGGAGCGACAATGCTGCGGCGGTGTTTCCCGACATTCCGGCCGGGTCGCTCGCGAGCGGCGCTGAGTTTGCCAAGCTGATCGAGCCGTCGCGCGCGGTGCGATCGGAGGCGCTCGGGCAGGGTGCGTCGGCACGGAGCGGCGAGGCCGTTCCCTACCGGATCGAATACGGCGCTCGTGCCGCGAGCTCAGCCCCGCTGCTCTGGATCGAGGAGACCGGTTGCTGGTTTGCCGGTGCGGACGGAAGGCCGGCCCGGGTGCAGGGTATCATCCGCGTCAACAACGAGCGTCATGCCCGCGACGAGCAATTGCTGAAATTGTCGCGGCACGATCCGCTCACCAACGAACTCAACCGCACCCATCTGATCGCCTCGCTCGCCGAGACGATCGAGGAATGCGCGCGCTTCCGCTCGTCCTGCGCCTTCATGCTGATCGGCATCGATCATCTGGCGCGGGTCAACGATGCGTTCGGCTTCGATGTCGCCGACGCCGTGATCGCCGAGGTCGCGAAGCGGATCCGCGCGCGGTTGCGCAGCGGCGACATGCTCGGCCGCTTCTCCGGCAACAAGTTCGGCCTGATCCTGCGCAACTGCACCGTCGACGATACCAATGTCGCGGCCGAGCGGTTCCTGGCCGCGGTGCGCGATGACGTGGTGCCGACCCGCTCCGGTCCGGTATCGGTGACGGCCTCGATCGGCACCGTCACCATTCCGCGCTACGCCAGATCCGCGGAGGAGGCGATCAACCGCGCCCAGGAGACTCTGGACGCCGCCAAGAGCCGCCGCGCCGGATCGTTCGCACTGTGGAAGCCGAATGTCGAGCGCGACGCCCAGCGTCGCGTCAACATCCGCGTCACCGACGAGATCGTCACCGCGCTGAACGAGCGACGGATCGTGGTCGGATTCGAGCCCGTCGTCGACGCCCGCTCGCGGCAACCGGCATTCTACGAATGCCTGGTCCGCATGGAGCAGGACGACGGCCGGGCGCTACTTGCGCCCGATATCGTGCCGGTTGCCGAGCGGCTCGGCCTGATCCGGATGGTTGATCATCGCGTGCTCGAGCTCGCCGTCGCCGAGCTTGCGGCGGCGCCGGAGGTGCAGCTCAGCCTCAACATCTCGCCGGATACCACGATGGATCCGGACTGGTGGACCACGATCGAATCGCTGATGCGCGCCCATCCCGGTGTCGGTGAGCGGCTGATCGTCGAGATCACCGAGACGGTCGCGATCCAGGACATCGACGACGTCCGCGGCTTCGTCACGCGGCTGAAGAATTTCGGCAGCCGGATTGCGATCGACGATTTCGGTGCCGGCTACACTTCATTCCGGAACTTGCGCAAGCTCGGCGTCGACATCGTGAAGATCGACGGCGCCTTCGTGCAGAACATCGCGCGCTCGGCGGACGACCGCGCCTTTGTGCAGACGCTGATCGATCTCGCGCGGCGCCTGCAGATCAAGACGGTTGCCGAATGGGTGCAGGACGAAGAGGCGGCTGCGATGCTGCGCGAATGGGGCTGCGATTTCATCCAGGGCCGCCTGATCGGCCTCGCATCGCCGGACCGGCCGTGGAGCCCGTCGGCCGGGAAGGTGCTGCCGGCGGCGGGGTGATCCACGAAAGCCAGCCAAATTAATTAAAGGTGTCGTCCCGGCGAAGCAGGCTGTGCGAGAAGTCGCGCTGCTTGCGACGGGATGGCTGCATCGGCCAGCAAA
>NZ_JYMU01000060.1:0-3488 GCF_000938235.1 Bradyrhizobium sp. LTSPM299 | reverse complement strand
AAGAGGGCGGCGCGCGGAGCCATGCGTAGCGCAGCGCGACGACCGGGCAACGGGCGAGGATTGGCTTGCGAAGTTTGCAGCAGCTCACTGCATCACCTCATATCCGGTCGGATTGTTTGATCCGTACCCACCTTCCGCATGCTTGCGGCGAGGAAGCCTGGCGAGGATGAGACCCATCTACGAAACGGCGGTTGAAGCCCTAGGGTGGCACGGTCATCATCCATCCCGCACGGAGCGCGGCGAAGCCGCGGCGCGTGGTGACGTGGTTTGTTTTATGCCTTCATGGTTGCCTGCTCGGGAACCAGGCCGGTGGTGAGGTAACGCCACAGCGCCACGATCAGCTTGCGCGCCAGTGCGACGATGGCGATGCGTTTGGCGCGCTTGCCGGCGTTGGCCGTGCGGGTACGGAACCAGCGGCTAAGCGCGCTGTCACCCTGATGGCGGAGCCAGAGCCAGGCCAGTTCGATCGCCTTGTGGCGGGCACGCCGATTGCCGGCCTTGCTGATGCCCTGCTCGCGATCGATGCCGCCGCTGCGCCATGGACTGGGCGTCAGGCCGCAATAGCCGGCGACCTCGCGCCTGTTGCGGAAGTCCTTGTAGAACAGCTCGTGCACCAGGGTTGCGGTGAAGGCCGGACCGAGCGCCTTGAGGCGGAGCAACAGATCTCGTCGCTCCGCGATCGGTGCCGGAACGGGAAGGGCTTGTGCAGCTTGTTCTTCTTCCAGCGCCGCCAACTGCTCGCGCACCAGCATCAGCCGCACATGCTCGCGCTTGGCCTCGGCCAGAAGATGTGCCGGTAGCGGCTGGCCCTGCCAGTCGCGCTGTCGCGCGAGCCAGGCGAGCCAGTCTCGGCGCCGCGGGTTGCCAACCGCCAGTCCCAACAGGCGCAGCAGCGCCTTGACCCGGTTGGTATGGGCCGTCTGCTCGGTGACCAGCCGGTCGCGTTCGCGGCTGGCGCGCCGGGCGTCCTCGGCTTCCACGCTCGGCACGCGAACGATCCGAACCACCCGCGGCTCACCCCGCAAATAGGCCATCAGGGTGCGCAGCAGAAGCTCGCCGTCGATCCGATCCGTCTTCGCCCGCCGCGCCCGCTGTTCCACCGCAATGCTCGCAGGGTCGAACACAAAGTTCGTGATCCCGGCTGCTTCCAATAGCCGATGCAGCCAGAAGCCGTCATAGCCCGCCTCATAGCAGCTCACTACCCGCGGTACCGATCCGAGCTTCTCCGCCGCCCGGGCGCGGGTCCGTTCGATCAACGCCAGCAGTTCGGCGTGATCGCCCCCCTCAAGCTTGTGGCGCGAAATCCGCTCCCGGTCCGGGCTGTGCAGCGTCACAAGCCACGTCTTCTGACTCAGCTCGATCGCAACGAAAATTGTGCCATTATACTCCGCGGTGGGCGTGTCTATGGTCGATGCTTGCATCTGACTCTCCGATGGTTCGAGTGTGGAAACCCAAACCTATCGGAAAGGCCACGCTCACCGCCCCATGGAATCTACGATCTGAAGCGGCCCGCAGCTAGATCGCGCTGATAGTCCAAGTTGGACCACAAGCATCCGCACGGTCGCATTCGAAAACGGTGACGTCAGCCCGGCGCCGTCAGAAACACGTCATCCATGAACAACGCGTCGATGCCGGATTTGCGGAACGTGACGATCGCGTCGTTCGGAGTGCAAACGATCGGTTCGCTGTCGTTGAAGGACGTATTGACGACCAGCGGCACGCCGGTTTTTGCGAAGAAGCAGGAGATCAGCTCGTGAAAGCGCGGATTCGATTTGCGGCTGACGATCTGGACCCGGGCACTGCCATCGGTATGCGCGACGGCAGGGATCAGATCGCGCTTGTCAGGCTTGACCGGACAGGCAAACAGCATGAATTCGTGACTTGCCGTCTGCACGCCGACATCGAACCATTCCTCGGCGTGCTCCGCCAGCACGCTCGGCGCAAACGGCCGAAAATCTTCCCGGTGCTTGACCTTTTGATTGAGGATCGCGCGCATGTCCGGCCGCCGCGCGTCGGCGAGCAGTGACCGGTTGCCCAGCGCACGCGGTCCGAACTCCATGCGGCCCTGGAACCATGCGACGATCTTGCCGTCGGCGATCATATCGGCGGCATCGCGCGCTGGAGATTTGCTGCGCCGCGCCTTGAAGCCGGTTGACTTGACCACCGCCAGAATCTCGCGCCGCTTGAATGCGGGCCCCAGATACGGCGTAAAATTGCCGCGCTCGGGGGAGCGCTTCTGCTTGGCGCAGTGCACGACGAAGGCGGCGCCGATCGCGGTGCCGGCGTCGTGCGGCGCTGACGGAATGAACACATTGGCGAATTCACCGGACCGCCTGACCACATCGTTGGTCACGCAATTGAGCGCGACGCCGCCGGCAAGGCACAGATTGTCTGATGGCACCCGGTGCTTGATGCGCCGGACCACCGCCGTGATCGCAGCGTCGGTTGCTGCCTGCAATGCTGCCGCCATGTCGGCGTGCCGCGGCAGGATTTCAGCGTCCTCGTGCCGTGGCGGGCCGAAGATGGCTTCCATCCTGGCGAACCTGCCCGGCTCGACGCCGAGAAACTCGCGCGCGACCCCGTAGTTCACCCCGTCGGAGCGCATGATCGACTGAAACGGCTCGCGGTAAACCTCGGGATCACCGTAAGCCGCCAGGCCCATCACCTTCGAGGCGTCGTAATGCGAGAAGCCGAGATAACCGCTGAACACCTCCCAGATGAATCCGATCGAATGCGGATATTCGAATGTCTCGACGGTCTGGATCCGCGTCCCGACCGCCTTCGCCAGCGAGGTGCCCGCCGTCTCGCCGATGCCGTCGATGGTGAGGATGGCCGCACGATCGAAGCCCGACGGGAAGTACGCGGACGCGGCGTGCGCGAGGTGGTGCTGCACGAAATGCAGTCTCTGCCCGAGCGAACGTCCAAGCAGGTCGTCGATGGCACTGGGCACCTGACCCAGCCGCAACCGAAAGGTCTCCTCCAGCCGCGGATCCCACCACTCGGGACGATATCGCTTCCGGCGCTGCTTGGGATCGAATGAATACGCGACATGATCGATATCGCGCGCGGTGAGGCCGGCATGGTTCAGGCAAAAGCGAACCGCGCGTTCGGGCAGTTGATGCGGATTGTCGAATTCGGCCTGCTTGCCGCGCTTGATGCGGTTGAACCGCTCCTCCTCGACGGCCGCGACGAGCTTGCCGTCGACCAGCAGCGCGGCGGCGGACTCGTGATACACCGAATTGATTCCAAGCACGATCACCCTGCAACCTCCCATAGGCTTGTCGTTGCAGAATGTTATCCAATGTGTCCGGACGTGTCAGGTGGTATCGCGGCGACGGCTGAGGCTACTGGTGGCTTTCCGTAGCCCGGAAGGGGCCTGCGGGTCGCGCATCGTTCTCTCCACGCGTCGTCCCGGCTTTCCAGGCTGTGCGAGAAGTCGCGCTGCTTGCGACGGGATGGCTGCATCGGCCAGCAAAAATGCTCAGTCA